>JAIEOS010000001.1 GCA_019750295.1 Bdellovibrionales bacterium
GGGCAGAGGAGACAATGGTACCGCCCGATTCGCGTGAGTGAAAAAATTCATGTTCATCGACTTCGAGTGCCGATGTGTGATGACGGATGAAGACGACTTCAATTTTTTCATAAGCGCGTTGCAGGAATAGGTAGAGCAAAATAAAGAAATGCTTGGCGATATCTTTTTTCTTTTCATCCATAGAGCCGGAGACATCGAGCAGGCAAAACATCACGGCTTGGGTGCTGGGCTTAGGCACTTTGATGCGATTGCTGTAGCGCAGATCGAAAGGGTCGATGAAAGGGATCGCTAATAGTCGTGTGCGAAGATGATGTATCTCTTGGCGGAGTTTGAGGATTCTGGGATCTTGGTTGTCGCTCGTCTCAGCCAATAATTCGGCTAGTTCTTCTTCAGCTTGTTTTAAGCGCTTACTGGATTTTCCGCCGACCGCGATGCGCCTGCCTAAGGCACCGCGCAATGAACGTAACACGTGTAGCGATGAGGCGGTCCCGGTGGTGCTGTAACCAGCGCGTTGATTTTTAAAATCGGTGATGGCGGTGAGCTGGGTTTTGATGAGATTGGGTAATTCTAAATCTTCGAAAAAATAATTGAGAAATTCTTCACGGCTGATTTGGAAAACAAAATCGTCTTCGCTGATTTCTTCGCTATTGCCAGCTTGGCCTTTGCCTTTACCGGCACCGCCTTTGGGGCGCTCAATCTGATCGCCCGTTTGGTATTCTTGATTGCCGGGATTCACGCTTTCCCATACGCCACCATGGGAGTGACCGAAGTTGGGTTCGTTGACGTCTTTGACTGGAATCGCGATTTTTTCACCGCTGTCCATGTCGGTGATAGAGCGGCCTTTAATGGCACGTGTGACGGCGTCTTTGATCTGGCCTTTATAACGACGCAAAAAACGCTCGCGATTCGGGGCAGATTTGTTTTTACCTTGAACTCGTCTGTCGATTAAATGTACCAATTTGTGCTCCCGAACAAGTTCTGTTTGCTAGGTATTCTCCCTTCTCCCGTGGGCGGGAGAAGGGTTGGGGATGAGGGGGATTCAGATATCCGTTTCCCCATTGCTTACAAGCCTCAGTCGCTGAAATTTTAGTCATTGAAAATAATTTCAGTCTTGCTCGATCACCCTCACCCCAACCCCTCTCCCGCTTGCGGGAGAGGGGCTATTTTGCACCCGCCCAACATTTTTCAAACCCTAAGACGACTTCCTCACCCTTAAATACCATTCGCAAAGTAATCTAACTTGTTTCGCGGTGTACCCTTTATCTACCATGCGGCTGACAAATTCCTGATGTTTGTTGGCGTCGTCGCTGCTGGCTTTGGCATTGAATGAAATAACCGGCAGCAGCTCTTCCGTATTCGAGAACATTTTTTTCTCAATGACTGTGCGCAGTTTTTCGTAGCTGGTCCAGGTCGGATTTTTGCCACCATTTTGTGCTCGGGCGCGCAGGACGAAATTGACGATCTCATTGCGGAAATCTTTGGGGTTGGAGATGCCCGCAGGTTTTTCGATTTTTTCTAATTCGCTATTGAGTGACTCTCGATCGAAACTTTCGCCTGTATCGGGATCGCGGAATTCTTGGTCTTGTATCCAGAAGTCGGCGAAGGTGACATAGCGATCGAAAATGTTTTGTCCGTATTCAGAGTAACTTTCCAAATA
>JAIEOS010000002.1 GCA_019750295.1 Bdellovibrionales bacterium
TGGTCGGGGAGACAGGATTCGAACCTGCGACCACTTGAACCCAAATCAAGTGCGCTACCAGACTGCGCTACTCCCCGACGGCGGAAATAACTGATTTAAACGAACCAAGACCATAGAAGCTTTCGGCTTAAAAATCAATAATATAGCTGAGAAAGATCTTTGCTTTGTTTGTCGGCAACGTGGGGTTCCAAAAGGTCTTGGTTTCTTAAAAAGCCTTTTTACTTAGTCTCAATAAAACTCTAAAATAATCAGTATGTTCAAATACTTATTCATGACTCTCGTGGGGTTTTCAAGTTCGACATTCGCACAACAGGCTCCGGGGCCGCAGCCGCTGCAGCTGACAGATAAGAATGCCAATACTGATATTTTGTATCAATTGGGTGGCGGCGCTCGAATGCGTTATTGGTGGTACGATAATGGATCTGCAGGTGCACTTCCTAACGAGGAAGACACTTCCGAAGTCACCCATCGCTTGCAGCTCGATTTGCGCTTGGACAAGGGCGAATACTTTCAAACTTACTTTCGAGCCATCAATGCCGGTCTTTGGGGAGATAACTCCGATGAGCGCAATCAATTTCTCCTCCAACAGGCGTGGGGGCAATGGCATGTCACGGATTTTTTAAATTTAAAATTCGGTCGGATCGCCTTTGAAACTGGGCGAGGTCTCTCGTTTGGCGCCAATGAATGGGAAGACGTCCCCACCTATTACGATGGCTTCGCCACGCTCTTTGATTGGGACGTGATGGAACTATCCCTCTATGCTTTGAAGCAAAAAGAATTAGATAAGGCTCCCAATTCCGTCGCCTCCGATCCCGAAGAGATCCATTACATGGTCGATGTGAATTTTAAAGAACTCTCCGATATGATCAGCATGGCCGATCTGAGTTTTGTCCAAGTGATGAGTGACGTAGGGCAAATCCCTGGAACCACACTTCTCACTCAAAAACAAAGAGTGCAACGCTTTGGTTTTGACGTGGTCGTGACCGGAGTTTACTTCGAGATCGGCAACACGCTCCATTACATCACCGGGTCTCAGGATGCAGGCACTGGTACGGGTGAAGTGAAGGTGAAGCAAATTATGCTGGATGGAGAATTTAAATTCATCTACCCCGATTGGAATCAGTTTCAGTTGTGGGCGGGGTATCACTACGACACAGGTGATGATAACGGTGCTGACGACACCAACACGCAATACGAGCCGCTCAATTACAATCTTCACAACAATGCCGGCCGCTTGGACTTCTTTAAGTTTGGAAACCTTTCGTATTTGCGCAGCGGTTTTTCGTTTAATTTTGGAACCGATTATTTCGTCGGAAGTGAATTCTTTTTATTTCAAAAAACCGATACCGCCGGCCAAAATTATCTCGAGCGGGGAGTGGCGAAGGCACAGTTTGATAGTAAAACTTTAAACTTTGGTGCCAGCAAAGATCTGGGACAAGAGTTAGATGTTTGGTTTGGAAAAAAATACCCCAGCGGAGTTCACATGGAATTGTGCTTTACGACGTTGATTCCCGGAAAAGCCATGGACACCGCCTACATCGTTGCCAGCAACACCTTGCAACCGATGGATGACACCATCTATAACCTTTATTTCCAGTTAGGTATGTTCTTCTAATGGGGGTAAAAGAGTTTATCGAATCCATTCCCAAGATGTGGCTCGGACCCATCGTCGTGATTATTGGGATCGGTTACTTTGTCCTGCAAGAAAAACCTGTGACTATTTGTGAAATTCAATACGATATTTTTAAAAAAGAAAACGAAAAGTACCTTTTTGGCGTTAAGAGAAAGGGTGTCACCCACAAGCCAGTGATTCTCACAGACATTGATAAGTGTATGGAGGCAAATTCCCCGGGCGGCTGCTATGACTGGAGCGAAGGACTTAAACTGAGCCTTCACTCCCTCCGCAATCTTCCCAGTGAGTGTGGTCATAAGTTGGACGGATCAACTCTCGGGGGAGTCACTATTCGGGCTCTGTTAGAAAAGTCGGCATGGCTTTATAGTCAGATCTCATGGAATGAGGCCGCCATCGCTCGCGCTGGACTTTATAATTGGCTCGACACCGATGACATTGCTAACTTTTGTCGTCTTCGCCATCAGTATTTAAGATTGATTGGGACTGAAAAGTGGACTGCTCTTCAAGCGGGCCTGCTCACCAATCTGACCACCGAAAAAAAGATGGATCAAAAAGCGGCCTGGCCACGAACGATTCTGTCTCATAAATGTCCTTAACCTTGGAGTGAGGAAATGAAAAATGTCGCAATTCTTGGAGCATCCAACGATCCGGGCCGTTACTCCTACCGCGCTTTTCGTGATTTGCAGTCCTATGGCCACAAAGTATTTCCGGTCAGTCCTAAATTGAAAGAGCTCGAGGGTGTTGAGGTTTACCCAGAGCTCAAAGACCTGGCGAGTCCCATAGATACGCTCACGCTCTATGTTGGTCCGGCCCTCTCCTCAAAACTCAAAGATCAAATCGTAGCACTTAAGCCCAGCAGAGTGATCTTTAATCCGGGCAGTGAGAATCCAGAAGTCGCGAGAGCTTTAGAAGCGGCAAAGATTGAGTTTGTCGAGGCATGCACCTTAGTCATGCTCCGTTTGGGGCAGTTTTAATATGCACCCCATCGAGACACATAAGGCGTCACTCACTGGGCAAAGTCTGCCACTGAGTGGATCCCTGTAGAAAAGTTTAGTTATATGCCGCATAAAAGCCGAGTGGTCTCTGTTTAGAATGACCCTATTCAAATTAAGGATTATTTTTAAGTTATGAAGACATTATTCCAGAGTTTCGGCCCCGGCGAAGCCCCATCCCCTGTACGCTCTTTTTTTCGAATTATTTTTACCGAAAAAGAGAGCCTCAAATCGATTCTCTATCTTGCGATCGGCATTAACTTTTTTCTGCTCGCCATTCCGATTGGGATTCAAATTTTAGTGAATCATTTCACAATGATGATCTACCAACAACCGACGGTGTTTATTCTGATCTTTATTGCGATCTTCCTCGCGGGCGCGGCGATGATGAGACTCCTTCAGTTTTACTTTTTCGAGCGCTTGCAGCGTCGTCTGTTTGTCGATACGGCGGCACAGTTTGCAGAGGTGGTTCCTCGGATCTCCCCAGAGCATTATAAAAAGACGCGACCCGCAGAATTGGTCAATCGCTTCTTTGAGGTCGTCACATTGCAGAAGACAATGTCGGCCGCTCTTCTCCATGGAACCTCCTTCATCCTTCAAATCACCTTCGGCGTACTTCTGATTAGTATTTACCATCCCGTTTTTATCGTGTACTCGGTGCTCCTTGTCGCGAGTTTTTATTTCGTGTTTTTCATCATGGGGAAAGGGATCATCGAGGCCTCTCTCAAGGAATCGAAGGAAAAGTACAATGTGGCCTCATGGCTCGAGGAGATTGCCGATCTCCCCGAAACTTTTCGCTCCCGTGCGACCCGTGTTTTTGCTGGTGAAAAAAATATCGAAAACATCAGTAAATATTTAGGCTATCGCGAAAAGCGATTTAAAATTCAGTTAAGACAGGCCGCCGGTCTTTTGGTCATTCAGGTGGTTGCGAGTTTAGTGGTTCTGGCTATCGGGGGTTACCTGGTTGTCAGTGAAAAGATGACTTTAGGGCAACTCGTGGCGGCCGAACTCATCGTGACCGGAATATTGCAGTCCCTATTTAAGTTTATGGATGTTTTAGACTACTGGTATGACACCATTGTGGCGATTCAAAAGATCGAGGAAGCGTTGAGCGTCCCTCTGGAATCCACCTCGCCCACTCCGTTACAGCGCGTGGACAGTCACCACTGGTCTTTCCAAAAGGTGCAACGTAAAGATTTAGCACTGAAAAATAAATTTTTCGAAAGTGTCTCCATGGATATTCCTGCTGGCAGTCGCACCGCCATTCTAGCGCCGGATGGCACCGGCAAATCCGCGTTGATCAATATGATGGTTTCTCTTTTGGATAAAGATGAAGGCGTAATTCAAGTGAACGGAGTCGAAGTGAGCCACCAAAACTTGGCTCATCTGCGCGACCAAGTGATGATTGTTCGTCGGGTTGAAATCATTTCGGGTACGATCGAGGACAACATCAGTTTTGGAAATCCCCTCACGCCCGAAGAAATTTACAAAGTCTTAGATATCGTTGGACTAAAATCCACCGTGGATATGCTTGAAGATGGCATCAATACCGTGCTTTTTATCGATGGAAGACCGTTATCCACCACGCAGTCGCGTTTACTTATGATCGCTCGGGCATTGGTCACGCGTCCTTCCACACTCATTATTGATGGACTGTTTGATGCGATGGAGGAAGAAGTTTCGACTCCGTTGCTGAAACGGCTTATGGATAAGAGTAACACTTGGACGCTCATTGTAGCGACCAACAAGCCACACTTGGCTCGACTGCTCGATCAGACCATTGATTTGGGGGTAAAATCATGAATTACTCCATGAACAAAAAAATTGAACATTGGACGCAAGATCATCCCATTTGGTTACGATGGGCCCGTCGCGTGGGTTACATCATTCTCGCGATCCTTTTTTCGCTCCTCTTTATCCCGTGGATGCAGACGGCGACAAGTGAAGGACGAGTGATCGCGCTGGCCGCCGGAGAGCGGCGTCAGGATCTTTCAGCTCCGGTCGAAGGCCGAATTCTTAAATGGTACGTGAATGAAGGCGGGCAGGTTAAAAAAGGCGACAAAATCGTCGAGCTCGTGGATAACGATCCGCAGATTCTCGATCGCTTAGAACGTGAGCGAGATGCTCTCCAAAAGAAATTCGAATCTATCGAAATCTCAAGAAAAACGTCGGCGATCAATGTTCAACGGCAAAAGACATTGTTTGAGCAAGGCCTAAGCTCTCGTCGTCAGTACGAACTGGCGAAGATCGAGCTCGCAAAACTCGAATCGGACGAAGCCGCCTCTCTCGCAGAAATGTCTCGTATGGATGTGAAGTTCTCCCGCCAAGAACAGCTGCTCGTGACGGCACCTGCCGATGGAACATTGGTGCGCATCCTTAAAAATGCGAACGGCGGAGTGCAGTTTGTCACCGCGGGCGAAAAGCTTGCGATCCTCGTTCCGGAGACGTCGTCGCGCGCCGTGGAGCTTTGGGTGCGCGGGACGGACATGCCTTGGGTCGTGCTGGGGCGTCGAGTGGCTTTGCAGTTTGACGGTTGGCCGGCACTGCAGTTTTCCGGTTTGCCAGGACTTTCTGTGGGAACATTTTTTGGTGAGGTGAATCTGATCGACGCACTTGATGACGGCCAAGGAAATTTCCGCGTCCTCGTCACCCCCGAAAAAGGCACCCAGTGGCCACCACCCCATTTTTTAAAACAGGGCGTAAGAACGTTGGGCTGGATCATGTTAGGTGAAGTGAGTTTAGGTTTTGAAGTTTGGCGGAAATTTAACGGCTTCCCGCCATCGAATCTCCCGGTGTATCAGCCCGGGTATTTAGATGGAGAGGATTACAGTGCTCCTAAAAAGGGAAAAAGTTCCTCCGGGGATAAAGACGAAGGCAAATGATCTATCCATTTTTATTTTTCTTTTTAACGACACACTCCGCGAATGCGATCACGTCTCAGCAAGTGATCGAAGATGTGGCCACACAGTTTCCTCAGCTTCAAATGTCCAAGATGGACATCGAGGCCGCAGAAGGCGATTACACGGCGGCTCGAGGGGCCTTCGATATTTATATCCAAGGTTCTTACACGGACGAGCAGGGGGATTATAATAACGATTATTTCAATGCCAAGATCGTAAAGCCCACACCCCTCTTCGGCTTAGATCTCTTCGGTGGCTTTCGCCGAGGTGTCGGTGATTTTGCAGTTTACGACGGCAAATACAAAACTTTAGACGAAGGGGAGTGGAGCGTGGGCGCGCGTTTGCCTCTCTTGCGAAATTTTATGATTGATACGCGGCGAGCGACGGAGCGTCGAGCTCGCATCGGTGTCGAAGCTCGTAAGTTTCAATTAAGGCAAACCGAGCTTGAACAGTTCCGCCAGTCTCTCCACCGCTACTGGGACTGGGTGTTCTCACTTCATCGATTTCGAGTGCAAAAGAATTTATTAGAGGTCGCCCAAGCAAGAGACAACTGGCTCGCCAAAAGAGTGAAGCACGGTGATATCCCTCGCTTCGAACAAGACGACAACATGCGAACGATTTTAGCGCGCCAATCGACGCTCCTTTTGGCGGAACAGCAACTGGAAGTGGCCACTGCCGAGTTTCTTTATTTTATCACAAGCGAAGAGTTAAAGTCTCAAGTATTACGAACTCACGAGCCCGTTCAGATCAACGAGGATACCGAAGGCCTGTTGATGCGAAAAAGTGGTGAGGAACTCCTGAGTATGGCCAAAGCCAATCGCCCGGATTTTAAAGTCTTGGATGCGCAGTTGGAGCAGAATCAGGTGGATGTGGACTTACAGAGTAACCGCTACTGGCCGCAGTTGGACATTTCAGCGCAGTATTCAAAAGATCGCGGCGTGGGTCCGGCAAATTTAGATGGTGAAAATCTCGAAGCCACACTTACGTTTGAAGTTCCTTTACAATACCGAGCTATCGCTGGTCGCGTGAAAGCTGTAGAAAGCCAGGGACAACGCTTGCGCTTTCAACAGCAGCTCCTTCAACAAAGAATTATTGCCGATCTGAAAGCGCAAAAGAAGCAGCTGGAAGTTTCCAATCAAAGACGAAAGCTCGCGCAACAGGAGCGCGAACTCGCTCACCGTTTGGAAGAGGGAGAGCGCTTACGGTTTCGCCAAGGCGAAACCAGTATCCTTATTGTGAACCTTCGAGAGCAGGCCAGTGCCGAAGCCGAAATTCGCTGGATCGAAAGCTCGATCGAGGCGATTAAAAATAAAATCACCCTGCAAACCTCAATTGGAGAGATCCCCCTCCGGTAGTCCTGGGATTTTTCTAAGTTAGAGCGAAAGCACTTCGATCTTTTGCCAGCCTTTAGGATTCACATGTCCTATGAGGCGAAACTGTGGATCTTTCTTATTAATGATTAAAAGCGTAGAAAAGAACCCTTCGCCGTTATCTGCAAAATCCCACTCTTGGGGATTAAGACCGAAAATTGAAAGTTTTTCTAAAAGTGGACCTGTTTTTAGTTTTTGAGCTGCACCCATCGTTTCCTCCATCTCGCGCTCTTTGCGCTGATGGTGTCGGATATAGCAATGAGGAGACCAACTCTCCGGACAAAATAAGAGGATTAGAGCTGCGAAATCCGGATAAATGTTCGAAAGATTGGACTAAAAATCTGGAATCCGAACGTATTGGGCAATAAAAAAGCCTTGAGGGTGTCTCAAGGCTTTTTAGATCTTTCAGCGTATGTACGTCGGATTAAAACGTAAAAGGCTTTGGAGAGATGGATTCTGGCATTCCGAAGTCGTCATAAGAACGAGTTCCCATCGGAAGGAGAGCCAAATTGCGAGCTTTTTTAACTGCCGCAGCGAGTTTTTTCTGCTGGTTGAGGCTGAGCTTGCTGATGCGAGCCGGAGTGATTTTTCCGCCCTCAGATACGTAGCGGCTAAGGCTGCCTGGATCTTTATAATCAAAGACATGGTCACCTTTAAGGTCCGTGCGGTATTTGCTACGAATCGTCTTA
Organism: Bdellovibrionales bacterium; assembly: GCA_019750295.1. Classification (NCBI taxonomy): domain Bacteria; kingdom Pseudomonadati; phylum Bdellovibrionota; class Bdellovibrionia; order Bdellovibrionales; species Bdellovibrionales bacterium. The sequence goes on from JAIEOS010000002.1 coordinate 7,585, forward strand.
CGTAAAGAGCTATTGTCGACGCCGCCGTCTTTAGAATCTCTCGAATCCCGTGAGTCCCGAGAATCTCTTGAATCTTTAGAATCCCGTGAGTCTCTGTTGTCTCTATTCATCATTAAAGGCTCCATTTTCTACTTGAGAGGCTAAACTAACCCCAAGTTCACTGTGGTTTCAATTACCATCTCATTGGACTCATTTTTAATAGTTTTATTAAAAATAAGCGATTACCAGTTAATAACCGTGAGAAGGGTAACTTTATACGCAAAAAGGGGGTTGCCATCAAGCATCTTTTTGGCCTATATACTTCTTTTTACCGCATTTTAACGGCTGGAGGATATCGTGGCACGTTGTGAACTGACTGGCAAAGGCCCAGTAGTAAAAAACCTAGTGAGCCATTCTAACATTAAAACGAAGTTTAAGGCTTTCCCTAACGTTCAAAAGAAGAAGTTCTTTAGTAACGCTTTAGGTGAGTTTGTAACTCTTAAAGTAGCGACGAGCGCGATTAAATCTCTCGAGCATTTTGGTGGTTTTGATAAGTTTATTTTAAATCAAGACAACAAAAAATTATCACCTCGTGCGATGACGGCGAAAACTCGAATCATCCGCAAAATCGCTGGTGGCGCAAAGAAAGCGGCGAAAGGCATGTCGACGGGAGCTAAAGTTGCAGTAGCGGCAGCAGCCGGTGCGGCAGTGGTAGCGGCGGCGGCTGGAGTTGCAATGGCTGCAAGTTCTGCGGCGACTAAAGGTAAAAAAACAGCTGCGAAAAAAACAGCGACTAAAAAAGCAAAAGCTTAATTAAACGGGTTGGAATATGAAAAAGTTGAAAATTAAAAAAGGCTCTACAGTTAAGGTCATCACAGGAAGCGACAAAGGTAAAACCGGTTCTGTGATTGAAGTTGACGCGGCAAAAATGCGCGTTAAAGTTTCGGGTGTTCGCATGCAAACAAACTTGGATAAAAAAGAAAACACTTTGGTGAAAACTGAAGGGTATATTGATTATTCAAATGTTCAATTGATGGAAGCCGCAGCTAAGTCGACAAAGACCAAAGCAAAAACTAAAAAAGCAGCCTCTAAGTCTAAGTAATCTCTGTGAGCCAAAAACTAAAAGTTGGCCTCATTCCAATGACATCCACCGATCGCGTGGATGTCAATTTATCGAAAATCCTTGAAGCTCTCGAAAATTTCGAAATGCCAGATCAGCGTGTGGATCTCGTCTGTCTTCCAGAAAACACGTTCTATTTTAATTTTAAAAGTAAAATAGAACCCCGGGACGTGATGACCCTCGAGCACGAGGCTTTTAAAACTTTAGAGGCGTGGTCTAAAAATTATAAGACCTCGATTCATGTGGGTGGCACTCCGCTGTCCATCGACGGCGTTGTTTATAATGTTTCGGTGCTTATTTTTCCCGGAATGACTTCGCAAGTGGTTTATAAAAAAATTCATTTGTTTGATGTGAATGTCGAAGGGCGTCGAGTTTCGGAGTCGGATTCGTTTGAGCCGGGCGAAGAGTTGGCGATCATCGACATCAATGGTTGGAAGCTGGGGCTTACGATTTGTTATGATCTGCGGTTTGCAGAACTTTTTGTGGGTTATCACCGGCAGCAGGTGGATGGAATTTTGGTTCCGTCGTCTTTTCTGGTTCCCACCGGGAGGGCGCATTGGTCGACGTTATTAAAGGCTCGAGCCATCGAAACACAGTCTTTCATTATCGCCTGCGCGCAAGTTGGAACTCATTCAAGCCTTCTTGTCCCCGAGGCGCCCTCGAAAGAAACCTGGGGTGAATCCGTTGTTTTTGAGCCGTGGGGCCAGAGACTGGCCGCCAGTGAAACTTTCGATCAAACCTCTGCAGGAGTTCGTCGGCCTCCTTTTACGGCCGAGTTAGATCGGACCTTGATCGAGCGTGCTAGGCAACAAATTCCTCTGCTCTCTCACCGAAAATTGCGATTCTAACGAATACCGATTTAGGTCGGATTTCTATTCTTTCCCGATTTGTTAAACTTAAAGACTATGAAACATATTTTTGTCGTTATCGTTGGTTTGAATCTTTTGACTTCGTGGGTTTTGGCTTCAGAAGCGAAGGTGGAAAGCATTATTAATCCCGAAATGATGAAGATCGACACATGGGCGGAGCCGGTGTTTGCGATGGCGGCCGAAGTTCCAAGGGAAGTGGCCAGTCAGGAAAAACCAGAAGCTGTGGAGATCGGCCCCACGCAATATCTCGAAGTGCGCAAAGAAATTCCAGCCTCTGAGCCGTCTCTGCCGCGCAGCTGGGTCGAACATCGTATCCTCAACGATCGAGGCGAATAGTCTCTCGGATCTCTCACTGAAAACGAATTGAATTTTGGCTCTATTTATCGTTAAATACGGCCATCATTTCGAGGAGTTTTAATGTCGGAGATTCAGCCAGATTCATTACCAGAAGTTACAAGAGAAGAAATGGAAGTTGATGTCGTCATCGTCGGTGGCGGTTCGGCGGGGCTCTCCTGTGCCATTCGTTTGCATCAGCAGGTGGCAGAGCACAATCAAGCCATTGCGGAAGGTAAAAAGCAGGGTGAACCCCTTGCAGATCCGATGATCGTTGTTTTGGAAAAAGCGGCAGAGGTCGGCGCTCATTCGCTTTCGGGCGCAGTCCTTAATCCGATGTCGTTGAAGGAACTTCTTCCCAATTACAAAGAGCTGGGCTGTCCGATCAATACCGAAGTCACTCAAGAAGCCTTTTATTATTTAGGCGAGACGATGACCTTGAAAAGTCCAATTGTTCCTCCTCCTTTTCACAATAAAGGAAATTACCTCATCTCCATCGCTCAATTTAACCGTTGGTTGGGACAACAGGCTGAACAGCGCGGGATCAACGTCTTCGCAGGATTTCCTGCGGTGGAAGTTCTATTTGATGGCGATAAAGTGGTGGGCGTTCGCACAGGCGATCGCGGCGTTGGAAAAGACGGGAAGCCCAAAGAGAATTTTGAGCCCGGAATGCTTATTAAATCGAAGCTGACTATTTTTGCCGATGGCACTCGCAGTCCAATCTTTAAGCGCATTGCTGAGAAATTAAATTTACGTGAAGGCCGAAACGCAGAATCCTTCGAGCTCGGAGTTAAAGAAATTATTCAAATGCCGGCGGGAACTGTAAAGCCCGGTCAGGTGATCCACACACTGGGTTTCCCTCTCAAAAACAGCGTGGGAGGTACGTTCATATACACTCTCACTAATGATCAGATCGTTGTTGGAATTTGTGTGTACTTGGATACGCCGGATCCGATGCTCGATGTGCATCGAGAACTTCAAAAACTAAAAACTCATCCCTTTATGCAAAAGCTTCTTAAGAACGGGCAGGTGATCAGCTACGGTGGAAAAACTCTTCCTGCGGGCGGGTGGTTCTCTATGCCTAAGCTTTATCATGATGGAATGATGGTTGCCGGTGACTCGGCAGCTATGGTGGATGTTAAAAAATTAAAAGGAATTCACTTAGCGATGAAGGCGGGAATGTTGGCGGCCGATACTGCGGTGGAGGCGTTGGCGAAGAATGATTTTTCTTCCGCAACTCTTAAGGCCTATGAAGATCGGGTGAACAACAGTTACATTAAGAGTGAACTGTGGAAGACACGAAATTTTCACCAAGCATTAAGCAAAGGAGTTTTTGCCTCTTTGCCCGAGATCCTCCTCCAAGAGATCACTGGGGGACGAGGCCTTGTCGCCCGTCGCGAAAACCATCACAAAGATTATCAAACGACGAAGAAGGTTGCGGAAATCTATGGCGATATGGAGAAAGCGAAAGCTCAAAACACGCTGCCTCCACCGGACGGCAAACTCTTCTTTGATAAACTGAGTAGCGTTTATATGTCGGGCTCCCTTCACGATGAGCACTCTCCCAACCATTTAAAGCTCCAAGATGGGAATATCTGTGCGGATATCTGTCATCCCAACTACAATTCGCCGTGCAATCATTTCTGCCCGGCGAACGTATACGAGATGGTGCCTGAATCGCCTGATTCGGATCGCAAAAAATTACAAATTAACTACACCAATTGTGTTCATTGTCAGTCCTGTGATATCAACTGTCCTTTCGATAATATCGATTGGTCTTTACCCGAAGGGGGTGGGGGCCCACAGTATAAGGATCTATAGGTTAAATTATGCCAAAATTTGTTGCGGTAACGTCTCCTGGCCTTACCGAAGTGTTGTTTGAAGAGCTCAAGAACATGGGGCTCAAAGTTCTCCGTGGAAATCAAAGCAGTGTGGAGTTTGAATCGAACTGGGAAGGTTGCTACCGTGCCAATCTTTCCTCGCGAACTGCAACACGCATCCTTCTCCCGATTTTAGAATTTCCTGCATACAATCCTGACGATATTTATCACAATATTCGCAAACACGATTTTACCAAATACATTAATCCTGATGGATTTATGTGGGTCGATGCTAAATTAGATATGTGTGCGATCAAAGATCAGCGTCTTCTGGCGATGAAAGTCAAAGATGCTGTCGTCGATCAGTTCCGCGAAAAGTACGAAGTTCGTCCCACGGTGGAAAAAGACCGTGGCCTTATTCTGTATCTTCGTGGTTTTAAAAATAATTTCGTGGTATCGATCGATACCTCGGCCCCCACGTTAAACAAGCGTGGTTATCGTAAAGAGGCCACCGAAGCTCCTATCAAAGAAAACGTAGCAGCAGGTCTTATCGAGATCACCGGCTGGAACGGTGAGCTTCCTGTGATCGATCCCATGTGCGGTTCGGGAACTCTTTTGATCGAAGCAGCTCTAAAGTATCTCAAGCGCGCTCCGGGAACATTGCGCCGTCACTTTGCAGTTCGTGGTTTAAATACTTTCCAAAAAGAAACTTGGGATAAAGTCGTCGACGAGATCATGGACCAGGAGATCGAGCTCCCGGAAGACGGGGAAAAGATCATGTTCTATGGCTACGATGTGGATCGCAAAGCGATTTCCGTAGCGAAGGTGAACGCCCGCGAAGCCGGTGTAGATCACCTGATCAAGTTCGAATGCCGAGATATCGCCGATCTTAAGCCTCCCGTGGAGAAAGGCATCATCATGACGAATCCTCCCTATGGAGTTCGCGTGGGTGATGAGTTCTTCCTCCAAGAAACTTACAAAAACTTTTCGTACGCTCTAAAGAACCACTTTAAGGGTTGGGAAGCCTGGATCCTCTCGGGAAATAGCGAACTGACTCAGCATCTCGGCATGCGGGCCGAAAGAAAATTCCCCGTAGTCAATGGCGGGATCGACTGCCGCTGGATTCACTATAAAGTTAAGCCTTAGGTTAGAATTAAAGCATCGGAACTTTTAGATTCATCCAGGAAATGTCCGGAGGGTGCGCCGATACTTTTTGAGAACTGGTGCGGCATTTCTCTTTTTTGGGTACGCCGATCCTTTTCGAGGTTTTTTTTGCTGCGGTGGTTCTCAAAAAGTATCGGCGTACCTGCCGGATTTGGATTAGGATTGGGGGATGAGGCTGATTAGTTATGCGGAGTTGGATCTTATTGTCGAGCGGGGGCAGGAATTTATTGGGGATAAGGTTTCCGATATTATTTTGAGTGAAGACAAGTTGATGATTGGGTTTTCGGGGTCTTCACGGTGGATGACTCTCGTTCCTGGAGGGAAAGTTCCCATTTTGATTTTAAGTGATCGGAATCCCCTGGGTCTTAAAAAGCAGATTAAACCGCTCTATCTTTTTTTAAAGTCCCATTTGATGGGAAAGAGTTTGGTGTCCCTCGAGCGCCGCAAGGGATTTGGTCGCATCGTCGATTTCAGCTTTGAGGACCGCGACGGAGAGTCGATTTCCATAGAAGCGATCCTGATTCCTCCGGATGGCAACATCACCGCGAAAACTAAAACCGCTGGAATCAGTCTTCATAAACCGCGAGACATTGTTCCTGTGGAAGAGAAAGCCATGCCACAAGAGGTGAGAACTCCCGATCAAATCTTTGCGCAGTGGCTGGATTGGCGCGCGCCTTCGATTAAAACAGAACAATATTTTTCGAGCACCTCCGCCGAAGAACGCCAGGCAAAGATTTTGAGATCTTTAGACGAAAGCATAAAAAAAATAAATCAGGATCCCGCTCGCGAGATTGCTGATGGGCTCAGTGAGCGGCGATTGCTCGAGGAGCTTCCCAAAGATTGGGAGGCCTTTGTCGATCGGAAGAGATCAGTGAATGAAAACATCGAAGAGCTCTATGCGCGGGCCAAAAAAAATAAAGTGAAACTCCAGGGTTTAGAGAAGCGTCGCATGGATCTCTTAAAAGAACCCCTTGCGATATCACCCAAACGACAGGGCTCGCAAAAGCCGGAAGAGAGTCTTCTCAAGGACGCCAAGGGGAGAACTTTTAAGATTTCCGAAGATGTTGTCGCCTATATAGGCAAGTCCGCCGAAGACAATCTCCAGTTATTGAGGAATGCGCGGCCCTGGCATCTTTGGGTGCATGCCAAAGATTTTCCGAGCAGTCACGGCGTCATTCGTATTTCCAAAAATGCCGAGGTCGCTCCCGAGATCTTGCGACAGGTGGGTCAATGGATTTTAGAGCAAACCTTAAGTGAAAAAGTCCTTAATGATTGGAAAGGGGTGAAATGCGACTTTGTCGTCTGTCCCGTTCGTCACGTCACTCCTATAAAAGGTGATAAAAAGGGCAAAGTGACATTTAAAAACGAAACCACGTTTCGATTTATCGTCACTTAGCGCTGCACACCTTTGATGCACCCTCACAGAGGTCCGTGCGGTTGACCTCGTCTGGAACTCGCGCCACGATATAAGAGTGATTAAAGTCCAAAACCTTTCTAAAAAATATGGTCCGCACACCGCTCTTGAAAACGTGGAGTTTACAATTCCCGACGGAAAAGTCGTTGGTTTTTTAGGACCCAACGGAGCAGGCAAATCGACGACGATGAAAATCCTTACAGGTCTAATGAAGCCCACTACGGGTTCCGTTTTATTAGATGGTCACGATATCTCCGAGAACCCCTTAGAGGTTCAAAAGCGCATCGGCTATCTTCCAGAAATTCCTCCGCTGTATGACGACATGACAGTGAGAGAATATCTTAAATTTGTTTGTGAATTAAAACAGGTCGAAAAGTCTAAAATTAAAGAGTACGTCGAAGACACCATATCAAAAGTGAAGCTGGGCGAGGTGGCTCATCGATTGATCGCAAAACTTTCTAAAGGTTATAGGCAAAGAGTGGGATTAGCCCAGGCCATCGTTTCGAAGCCTAAGTTTGTGATTCTCGACGAACCGACATCGGGCTTTGATCCTCAGCAGGTCAGTGAGTTTAAAAGTTTAATCAAATCTTTGGCGGGTCAGTGCACCGTTTTTCTTTCGAGTCACATTCTGGCCGATGTGGAATCCATTTGTAGCGAAATTATTGTTCTCAATAAAGGACACGTGATCGCCCAAGGGAGTTATACCGACATTCAAAAGAAGTGGAAACAAAGGCATCAGGTTCGTGTGCAGGTCGATCGCCCCGCTCCGGATTGGGATAAAGCCTTACAGAGCATCGATGGTGTGACGGGCGTACGTGTTTCCGAAGATGGAACAAGTGTTGTGATTGAGCATACAAAAGACGATGTCACTAACGAAGTCCTGCAGCTCGCCATGCAGCACGGGCTACGTATTCTCAATGTGGATAATCAAGCTCAGAATTTAGAAGAGCTTTTCTTGGATTTAACCAAAAACAAAGAAAGTGCGCCGTGATAGGAACTTTAGTCAAAAAAGATCTGGCCCATTTTTTTCATCGTCCATTAATTTATTTTCTGGCGGGCCTTTGTACGTTGATTTGGTCGCCCATCTACGTCTATTCGTTTGGGGTTTTTTTGACCCAGATGGTGTCCTCGGTGAATGTCGGTCATGAAAATCTTCTTTCCTTCCATGACCGAGTACTTATCGAGTTCTTTTATTTGGTGAACTTTATGCTTTTACTATTTAGCAGTGCGGTCACCATGAAGCTCGTAGCCGAAGAAAAGAAAAATAAAACGTTCGATCTTTTAATGACGAGTCCGGTGACCTCTTGGCAGATCGTCGCGTCCAAATTTATATCCGGTTATATTGTTTTGGCTTTTTTGGTTTTCATCTCTTTTTTGTATCCCCTCACGACGTCGTTTTTAGGAGAATACGATATGTATTCCATGATGTCGGGCTATTTGGGTTTGCTGCTGCTCACCGGTCTTTACGTGGGTTCAGGATTAGTGGCCTCCTCATTGACGGAATCACCATTGATCTCCTTTATCATCGGCTTAATGTTGAACCTGTCGCTTTGGTTTGTCGGCAGTATTGGTTACGAGCTCACGGAAAACGAGACGCTTAAGTTTTTATTTGAAGCGATGAATCTAGAGCTTCAGTTTAAAGCCTTAGTCTACGGAGTGATTCGCTCATCCAGCGTGATGTTTTTTGTGAGTGTTTCGGCGTTTTTAACCTTCATTGCGTACCGTTTAATCGAAGCGGTGAGGTGGCGCTAATGCAAAGAATTATCAGCCGCATGTTCTTTTTTATTTCTCTCGCCTTTGTCCTTATGGGCTTGTTTACGCTTTTGGTTTTTTCAACCTTAGACGTTACGACCATTTTCTTCTTTGTCGCGAGCGCCATATTCTTTATTTTATTTGTTCTCTTAGACTTTAAACATCTCATGGGGAAGTTTAAGAATCGCACAGCTCGGTGGAGTGGGCTCGAAGTTCTCAAGGCCCTGGTGCTGGTAGGGGTCGTTCTTTCGCTGAATGGGCTTGCCGCTAAATATCCGATCAAGTGGGATGTGAGTCCTCATCGTGTTCACACACTTTCGGCATTGAGTAAGAAAGTGGCCAAGGAATTTAACGACACGGTGGAATTCAGTTACTTCTACGTTCCCAGTTCCGAAAAAAAGGACTTAGAGGATCAGGTGTCCCTGATTGTTCACAAGTACCAGGATGAAAATCCTAAAATTCGTTTGAAGAAAATCAATGTCCTTAAGAATCCGGCGGAGGCCCAAGCCTTCGGTTTGCTCAATCAGGAAGAAGGATTTTTTGTCACTTATAAAGAGCGTCGAGAGCGCTTCTTTAAGAGTGATGAGTCCAGTATGACTCAGGCTTTAATCCGTTTGACCAAGGGGCGGAAAACCATTTATTTTTCTCAAGGCTTTGGCGAGGGATCGCTGGAGGAAAAGAAGGGTCGAGGATACTCGGATCTCGCCAAAGAACTCGATCGCTTGTTTTTTAGAGTGGACACGATTCAGCTCGATACCGAAGTCCTTCCCGAGGATGCGGCGGCTTTGGTCACCACCGGGGCTGAGCGTCCGTTTACTGAAAAAGTTCAAAATAAGATTGTCGACTTTTTTGAAAAGGGCGGGAGAGTTTTACTAGCGCTAGATCCTATGGTCGATCCGCAGGAGCAGTTGCTCAAGCGCTTTGATCTCGCGGTCAAAAAAGGTGTCGTTCATATGGACGAGAATGAGCTCACAGGATCGGGATCACATCTCGTTTCCGGGATATTGGTGCGAGACAAACTGTCTTTCTTGCAGCACGTAGATAATGAGTCCGTGGCTCTTTTCTACATTACATCGGCACTCCAAATCATTAAGACCGATCGCTTTACCATCACACCTCTGATTGTAAGCCCAGAGAGCGCAGTTTTACGTTCGGGCTTTACGAATAAAGATAAGGAATTGGAAAAAGGTGCCTTTGCTCTTTTAAATATGGTTCAAGAGGGTGAGAAGCCGGGGCGATTACTTGTCAGCGGAGACGCGGACCTGTTTAGCAATCAGTTTTTATATCAACATCTCAATCCGAGCATAATGTTTATGGTCTTTAATTACCTGTCGAACGAAGAGCAGTTTTTAATCGCTCCTCCCAAAAAGACCAACGAAAAGTTTTTAGTGACAGAGACAATGTATAAACTCTATCTCGCTTTTTTTATCATACCGATTCCGATTTTCTTTTTTGCGATGGCCAGCTTCCTAGCGCTCCGTCGCCGTTGGTTGTGAGGTAAACAATGAGTCAGATTATTTCACCCACTCGCTTTGATTTGGCCGGTGGGACCGTCGATATGTGGCCACTCTGGGCGATGATGGGTGGTGGGGTGACGATCAATGTCTCCATTGATATTCAGACCTACAGTACGTTGGAAGTTCTAAAAACTTCACAGATCCATATTGAATCGCCAGACCTCAATAAGAGTTGGACGTTTCAAAATCTCGATGAACTTTTATCGAGCGAAGATCCTCACCTGTTGTTTTATCAGGCGCATCTCATGTTTTGGAAGCCTCGTTATGGCTTTCGCCTCAAAACCAAGTCCGAAAGCCCTGTGGGTGGAGGTCTCGGCGGAAGCTCGAGTTTGTCCGTTTCCGTTTTTAAATCTTTTATGGCGCAAGAGCAGAAGAAGTACTCGGATCTCGAAATCGTCACCCACTGTTCGAATATTGAAGCCTTTATTCTTAAAACTCCGACGGGAACTCAAGATTATTTTCCTGCCGTGACCGCGGGCTTACACATTATTGACTATGCATTGACGGGCGTCCAATCGACCGTGCTTCAGACTCATCAGTCGCACTTTAATGATCACTGCATGTTGGTGTATACCGGAAAAAGCCATCATTCCGGGATCAATAATTGGCAGGTTCTTAAAAAATTTATCGATGGAGATAAAATCACTATTCGCGCTCTCGAGGCTATTCGAGAGATCGGGCACGAGATGAAAACATTGTGTCTCGATTCCGCTTGGGGAAAGATCCCGGCTCTCTTCGATCGAGAATTCAAAGCCCGACTGCATTTGGCGGAATCGTTCATGTCCCCGGAGATTGAAAAGTTGAAGTCCCTCTCGGAGAAACACGGAGCTTTAGGTTTTAAGATCTGTGGGGCTGGAGGCGGTGGATGCGTGGTGATATGGTGTGACCCTAAAATTCGAAATCACATGGAAGAAATGGTTACCCAAAATGGCTTTCAGGTATTAAAAGCCAAAGCCGTATGAAACCCAAAAAGATCCCCTTTCATCGTTTTATTGGAATATCTCTCGCCGGAGGGAAGACGTCGAAAACGCAAATGGCGATCATCGACTTTTATCCGCTGGAGAAGAAAGCCTTTCTCACGCACACGTTTCGTGACATTGGCGAGGAGCACGATGTTTCCGCAGACACGCATCTTGTGAATTTGATCAATGCCCACAAAGGGAATTTGGAATCCATAGCGGTGGACGCTCCCTTGTCGGATCCTCCGGGCCTGAAGTCGCCGACCAATTGCCCCGGAGTTGAAAAGAGCGAGAACAAAGCCATCCGTTGGATGTGGGACTTGCATAAAAAAAATCACAAAGAGAAGAGACCCAATAAGATTTTTACTCCTTACACCGAGAGGTGCGTGGAGCAGTATCTTAGCTCGGAGGTTGATCCCTACTTTCCGATGGATCACGCTCTCGGAAGTAATCGAGCGCCGCTCTGGGCAAGGGTGGGTTACCTTAAAAAGCGATTAAATAAATTGAAATGGATCGAAGTTTTCCCTCGATTAAACATTTGGCGTATCGGTCGAGCCTTGAAAGTGAATAAAACTCCGCTCCAGTTTTATAAAAACGCGGTGGAGGGAGCGGACCATCGAGCCGTGATTCTCAATCGTTTTATGGATGAAGAGTGGCTGTTTATCTACGCCCAAGACGCCAAAAATATGGTTAAGGACGCCTCTCTTTTTGATGCCGTCTTCGCTGCTTTTACTGGTTACCTTCACTTTAAAAAACAGTGCGAAACTCCTCCCAAAAACTTCCCCAAAGGCGAAGGCTGGATTCAATTTCCCACAGAAAACTTCACCCAGGCCCTGTAAAAGGTACGCCGTTCAATTCCCAGACGCAAAAGGTCTAAAACCAGGTGCTGGTTTGAGACCTTTTGCGTCTGGGAATTCAGCCTTGGGCCTTTTACAGTTTCAATTCGTTTTCATTGGGGGGAACAGTTACTCATTTTTGAAGGCGTGTGATAGCTATATCCCCCTATGAGCACCTTCGCCCAGCGATCTTTATGGAGCCTGCCCAAGGGAACCACAGGGATTGTTAAATTTATCAGCCAGGATTTGGAGTCGTCCTATCGACAGAGACTTCTCGATTTTGGAATTTCTCCCGGAGCGGAAATCTTCTGCCTTCGTCAATCCGTTTGGGGTGGTCCACGCGTGTACCAAATTGGCGATCTGGCCATTTCTTTCGAAAAGAAAATTGCAGAAATGATTCTTTTGGAGGCTCAATGAGCCAAATCCTTTTGATTGGAAAACCGAATTCAGGGAAGACACTGCTTTTTAATCGACTCACCAACTCCAACAATCGCGCGGCTAATTTTCCGGGAGCCACCGTAGAGATTAAGCGGGGCGTTTGGAACAACTACTCACTGACCGATTTTCCGGGAACTTACTCTTTGACTCCATTGACGAGTGACGAAGAGCTGGCCATCACCCAATTTAAAAAAGCCGTGGAGGGGAGCGAAGCTCAGGTTGTCATCTGCGTATTGGATGCCACTCGACTGGAAGTGAGTCTTAACTTTGCACTGCGAGTGATGGACTATCTCAGTGATAAGTCGGCGGCGCTCGTCTTTGCCGTCAACATGATGGATGATCTTGAGTCCAATGGGTTAAAGATGGACTTGTACGGACTCTCGGCAAGCTTAGGTGTGCCGATGGTGGGAGTTTCGGCGCGTTTACAGAAAGGCTTTCCAGAATTGCTCGCTGTCGTTGAGAAAGCTATGTGCGAGACAGCGGTGTCTGATAAAAAACCGATTCGGTCGTACAACGAAAAGGACATTGCGGGAACAGCAAAGCGGCTGACGCAAAGTTTTGGTCCCAAAGGTGACGTGTTGATCAAAAGGATGAATCGACTGGATCAGATCTTTTTATCGTCGTTCTGGGGTGGAGTTTTGTTTTTAATCATCATGCTTTTGGTTTTTCAGTCGGTGTTTGCGTGGTCGGTGCCGATGATGGATGCCGTCGAGGGAGTGATTGGATTTCTTGGTGAGCAGGTGAGCGGTCTTTTGCCCGACGGTGTGATTAAGGATTTTATTAACGATGCTATTTTTGGGGGCCTTGGAGCTTTTTTAGTCTTTGTTCCACAGATTTTTGTTCTCACATTCATCATTGGTCTCCTTGAGGATTCGGGATATCTGGCTCGCGTGGCTATCATTTGTCATCGGCCGCTGCAGTTTTTTGGACTTTCGGGAAAAAGTTTTATTCCCTATCTTTCGGGCCATGCGTGCGCGATCCCGGCGATTTATGCGACACGAATTATTGAATCTCCCCGGCGCCGATGGATTACGTTAATTACATTACCACTGATCGCATGTTCGGCGCGTTTACCGGTTTACGCGCTTTTTATCACGGCACTCATCCCGGCGGTTTTTGTTTTTGGAGGATTGATTTCCCTCCAAGGACTTACTTTTTTCTTCCTTTTTATCTTGGGTTACATCGTGGCTCTTTTAGTGAGTGCCTTAAGCGCTCGCTTTCTCTTCAAGAACAAGTCGGATGCGCCATTCATTATTGAGCTTCCCCAATACCGTTGGCCAGTGCTTTCCCCGTTACTGTTGCGATCACTAAGAACGGTATGGCGTTTTTCGAGAGATGCCGGTCCTGTGATTTTTATGGTTTCTGTTGTCGTTTGGTTTTTTTCTTATTTCCCGAACGGCAGCGGGCATTTGGACTCCTCCTGGCTCGCGCAGCTCGGTCACTGGATTGAACCTCTCGTGGCGCCCCTCGGTTTAGATTGGAAGTATGCGGTAGCGATTTTAGCGTCGTTTCTCGCGCGCGAAGTTTTTGTAGGAACCCTGGGGACTTTTTATGGCATCGAAAAGGCGGAGGATAGCGTCTCGAGTTTATCTGAGAGTATCAAGCAAGATGGTGTCACTTTGGCATCGGGCATGGCACTCTTGGTCTTTTACGTCGTAGCACTGCAATGCGTTTCCACGTTAGCGACGCTTCGTCGGGAGACGGGAAGTTGGAAAATGCCGTCCCTTTTATTTATCGGTTACACTGTGCTCGCGTATATTCTCGCTCTCATCACGTACCAAATCTTAAATTAAATGAAATTATAACCAGTCTAGTCGAGGGGCTGTTCAGTAGGGCTCAGTGAGATCCTAGGACTCCGTTTTTGAGACACATTTCAACAGAATTGCGAGTGGAATCCAACCGTGGCATAATAGAGGTTCATATACAAATATGGGAGGGGAAATGAATTCCTCAGTTTTTCAATCACTCAGCCATTCAATCAAAAAACTAGATTGGGTTTCGACACTGTTCCTGACGTTGACCCCCATCGCCACGGTCGGTTTCGGTATTTATTACTTTAGAACAGAAACCTTTAATCCCTGGTTTATACTTCTCTTTACGTTTTTTTACTACGCGACGGGAATGTCCATCACCGGCGGATACCATCGCTTGTTTGCGCACAAGAGCTACGAGGCCAACACCGCGGTCAAAATGTTTTATCTCCTTTTTGGAGGAGCCGCTTTTCAAAACTCTGTTAAAAAGTGGGCTAGCGATCATCGCATTCATCACCGTTATGTCGATACCAATGATGATCCTTACTCGATCAATAAAGGATTCTGGTACGCGCATCTCTTTTGGATGTTTTTGAAGGAGGAAGATCAGTCGAAGGAAGGGTTACGTAAAACCTACTCCAGAGATTTAGACAAAGATCCTCTGATTGCTTGGCAGCACAAATACTACGTGCCCCTCGCCATCGGGATGGGTTTTGTTCTACCGGCTTTGATCGGAGCCGCCATGGGCTCTTGGGTGGGTGGACTTTTCTTTGGTGGACTTTTGCGAATGGTGATCGTGCATCACTTCACTTTCTTTATTAACTCTCTTTGCCACTTCTGGGGATTTCAACCTTATACCGATACGAATACGGCTCGTGATAATGGTTTGCTCGCGGTTTTTACCTACGGCGAGGGTTACCATAACTTTCACCACTTGTTTCACGCCGATTATCGTAATGGAATTCGTTGGTATCACTTTGATCCCACCAAGTGGATGATCAAGGCTTTTGCTCTGTTGACGCTTGCGAAGAATCTAAAGAAAGTTCCCGACTACGAAATCTTTCGCGCCAAAATGATTATGAAAGAAAAGCGTTTAGCGGCAAAGGCACAAAACCATCTCACGTTTGTCGAATCGACTTTGGCGCATTTTAAAGTCAAAGCCGACGAGGCTCATCTGCGTCTCGACAAACTCCGAGCCGAATACCAACAGTTGCGCGAGAGCTTCGATAACTCTTACGCCGAAAAATTAGCGAACATCAAAAAAGAGATGGCTCTCGCTAAACGCGAGTTTAATTACTGCTGCCAGCAGTGGCGCTTGTGTTTGAGTTATTAGTTTACTCTTGAATAGCTTTCAACGAGTTACCAATTCGGGGTGAGATGAACAACCTTCACCCCGTGCTCTGCGTACTTTTCGTACATGTCCTCGGTGAGTTTTCCGGGGCCTGCCACCGCTAGAATAATCTGAATGTTGGAATTACTTTGGGTGATTTGTCGAAGTAATTTCATCTTGCGGAGAACGTCGGAGCCCGAAGCTTTATTGTAGTCTTTATTTCTTCCTAGATATTTGACTTCAATCAGATAGATTTTATTGTCGGGTCGAATCGAAAGCACATCCATCCGGCGAGTTTTAAGATGAGTCAAGTCAGCCTCACTTAAAAGGTGGCCATTACTTTCCACCTCTCGGTCCCAGTTGGGAACGATGTCTTCCATATGTTGTTCCATTGAACGTTGATAACCAAATTTAATCGCCGCGAGCATCTCCGCCATGATCGTGGTGGGGCTCACCATGGTGCTTACGACCATGTCACTCAGTTTTTGAAAGTCGTCACTGCGAGGATCAAGAAGAGCTCTCATTTTTACCTTATGTATGTCTAATGTTTGATGCTCTTGAAAGTATTCGATTCGGGATCGACTCACTTTAACGGTTTTCGTAATCTGTTGCAGATAACCTTCGAGGAATTCTCGCGGGACATTCGAAAAGCGGTAGTTCAAGATCTGTTGCAGCTGATACTGATGGGTTTGAGCGACAAATTTCAGGAATTGCGCTACCGATAAATCTTGATGCTCACGAAAGATTTCAAAACGGTCGGTTTTGAGAATCTTCATGACCGAGACTAAAAATTGAAAGTCCCTTTGGACTTGAGAACTCGTGCTGCTTTGATAGACCAGTGGGTCCGATTTTTTAAGAAAAATATCCGTGCAGATGCGCGCCGAAGCCGAGACGGGCAAAGCGATTGAGACGAGTGCAACCCCAAAAATAAATAGTCTTCTCACCATAAAAGGCCTCCCCAGATAGCCAGTTTATTTTCCCTTTTTTGAAGACACCGCGACGGTACCTTTGACCCTTAAAAAAGGACATCTGTTCTCAAGGAGTTTGTAAGAAATTCTCAAAACTTAACAGAAACTAGGAAGAGAATGCCTAGAGGTGTTCAGAGTTGCTGAATTAATAGGTTTTTCTTAGGCGTGAATGGGTTTAAATAAGCCCGAAATGTCCTGCTGTTTGTAAGGTAAGGATTCCGTGGTGTTCACCCATGTTTCTGGAGTCTCCATGCAGAGGAAAATTTTCCAAGCCGGGTCTTGGGCTTTAAACGTATCGATAATAAAACGAAACATGTCTTCGCGGAGGCGTTGATCGTAGCGCATTTTTCCACCCGCACTTTTAAAGACTTCCGCTCGATTGACCATGCTGTCCATTCCAAAACGCTCGCGCATAAAGTCCTTCTGCTCCGGCTGAAAGCGAAGGGCTCCCAAAGAAATATAGGGAAGATCTTTGGGATGAAATCGTCGCGTGATCTCCATCACGAGGTCCGAATAGTTTTGCTTCCAGTCCTCATGCCATATCACCGGATCCATATGGAAAGCGATGTTAAAGCCTTTACTTAAGCATTTCTCGGCCGCAGTCAGGCGTTCTTCAAGACTTGCCGTCAGATATTCTTCGGCGCTGATCACTGGCTGAGGATTGATGGACCAACTGGCAATGACGTTATTTCCGTGCTCGCAGTCGAGAAACTGATCCACAAAATCAGACTTAGTTTTAAATTCGAGGCGCCACTTGGGTTTGTTCTTAAAAAACTCAATCAGCTTTCGAGAGTATAAAGTGAGTGGGTCAAGGCTTAAACTATCAATGACCTCTCCCGTGCCCACGCGAACCGCGTCGTGCTGATTGTTCTGGTAGATGTCCTCGAGCTCCGCCAAGGCCTGATCCAAGTTGGAGTAAATGATCGAGTAGGGGGTATTAATGAATGATTGCAGGTAGCAGTAGGAACAGTCCATGTTGCACTGAAGACCCAGATTGAGAACAAAGTAGTTACAGCAGGCGAGGCCTTTTTTGGCGCCCGGGCATCGTTTAAAAAAATGCCCCTGATGTCGAGTGATAAATAAATTCTTCTTACTGCGTTCGAAGCTCTCGACGGAGAGCTCCCCTCGGTCGGGTAAGGAGGGACGGTCTGCCACCACTTGGATTTTTTCGCGGGGAAACATTTGGTAAGCCCGCTGGGCCACCTCGCTCTCGATGCTGTCTTTATGGATAAACACGTTTTCGAAACGCTCTAGGCTTTTCATAAAGGCGTCTCCTTTTGAGAGATTTCCTCGAGAGCTTTAATCTTATTTTTTAAATCTTCAGGCGACTGCACCAAAAACTTCACCTCAAGTCCGCTGCGATCTCCGATTCGCGTCCAGCGTTTTGAAAACGACTTCGTCCACGGCAAAGACATCAGTCGTTCTTCGATAGATCTGTCCAGAGTCTCCGTCTGCGGGTAACGAATTTTACGCAGTCGTGCGATCCATTCTTCAACCATCTCTTCTGGAAGAGAGAATAGATCCGAGATCGGCGTTTTCATCAAATGCAATTCCACCGCAAGCTCTAAGAGCTGGGCCCCCTGATTTCGCGACAGGGATTTGCGGGTGAAGTGTTCTAAAAAAGGTATAAACGATGATTGTTCTTTAAGACTCAACAACGGCGAGATCTCTCGTGGGGAAATCTCATGCTCTTGCATCCAATTCTGGAAATGCGGAGGCAGGGTGAGGGCCAGTTCTACGGTCTTTTCCATGCGAGTATTCCAATTGTAGGAATAGGCTCTAAAGATCTGATCCCAGGCCAGTTGATTTGCGAGTCCTGCGGACCGGCTGCAGGAGAACAATCGCGAGAGTTCCATGAAAGTTAAATGAGGATATATTTGCTTGAGGGCCTCGGGGAAATCTTTATGGCTAATGTCTTGTGACAATAAATCCACAGGGGCGCTTTTGGAACCCGTCTCAAAGTGATTGAGTGCCCACGATCTCCACACGAAGACAGGGAAGATCTCCGGGGTGCTTTGCGAGGGTTTAAAGTCGAGGCCGAAATTGACATTGATCATTTGGACATTTTCACTAACACGGACTGTTTTTTAAGTCCAATTGCATATATACTAGGACGCGAGGAGTGGGTGTGAGCGATAAAAAACGTCAAGTTCAAGTGATTGGGGATGTCATTTTCTTCAGTTACAAAAATATTTCAGAATTCGCTCAGTTCGATGAGGTCTACGTTTGGGATCTCGATAAAACCTACTTAGATACCCACTGGCAGTCTGTGAAAGACATCTTTCGCGCGTCCTTCGCAGACAACTACCATCGTAACAATGTTCCTGGGACCTCTACCCTGGTAAGATGCCTCAAGCAAAACTGGCAGCAGAAGCGAGGACAGGATGTCTTTCCCATTTTCTTTATTACCGCCTCTCCTCCACAAATGGAAAAAAAGATTCGCGAGAAATTAGAGAGCGATGAGATCCTTCCCCTCGGAATTTTCTTTAAAGATAATCTTAAAAATCTTTGGCCGGGACGATTCTGGAAACTCCGCCAGCATGTGGGCTATAAGGTGACCGCCCTGATGTATTTGCGCGGTTTGCTCAAAGAGGAAGTCACTCAAGTCCTTTGGGGCGATGACAGCGAAACGGATGCGATCATTTATTCGCTGTATTCGGATATATGTTCGCGGCGACTGCGCGGGGACGAGGAAAAGGTTCTCAAGGCATTTCAATGCACATCAGAGCAGATCCAGCGCATATCTTCCATGCAGCAGCAGGCGGCCGAACTCGATCCCGTCGAGAAGATCTACATCAACCTCGCGGTGGACACCGACCCTGAGTATTACGGGAAATTTGGGCGTCGAATGATCCCTAGCTATAATTCGTTTCAGATTGCTCTCGATCTTTTTCAGGACAATCGACTGTCTTTGGATCATGTGGTTCGGGTCGGAAAAGATCTTTCTACAAATTACGGTTTTTCTTTGGATGAACTGCAAACGTCTTTTGACGATATGATCCGCCGACAAATTATTGGTGATCAAACGTTGCAGAGATTAATTCCCGAAATGATCGATCAAAAACTTTTGAGCCGAGATTTTTCGCCTTCGATTCAACCCTACAAGATCACTTCGGACGTGGGCGAAAGAGTTTTTGATATATCTGGTGTGCACGAGCCCTGGGTTCCTGAGCGCATTGATTACTTTCACGACTATCGCTAATTTTAGGCGTTAAAGCTCTATATTTAATGGAAATACAGCGTGGACGGACTCTTTCAACGTCAGTCCTTTAAAGCGAACTCGAGTCAGCACCTGCTCAAGACAGGCGTGATAGTCGGCGGACTTCATTTCCGAACGAATGATGGTCGACTTCTCGATGACACCGTTCGGTGAAATCAAGAGATCAAATACAGTTTCGCCCCCGGAGATTTTTCCACCTTCTTTTTTGTAGTATTTTACCAGGCAGGCCTGGAAAAACTTTTTGTTCAGCAGTAACGTTTGAAAGATTTGCTTTTCGATCATGTTTTGAGGGGTGGAGTCTTTGAGAGAAATGTCTTTGAATGTCGTCTCGCTCAGCATCGGCACTTCGCTGACTAAAGCCTCTCGCACCGTGGAAAATTCGTCATTTTGAATGATGGCGCCGCGATAACTGACGCGAAAGGAGCTGCCTGCGGGTTTTTTAATTTCGCCAAAGATGAGGCGAAGCTCATTCACTTCGCCATCCTGATAGATTTCGACCTTAGAGAACGGCATCACCCAAACTTCCCCCTGCGTGGGCAGAAAGAACAAAATTTTACTATCGGCATGGGTGATGATGAGATCTTGATGATGGAGGTTTGACTCTTTAGTGACTGTTTCAAAGGGAAGTGGGGAGATTTTTTGAACAGTTCCGATCACTTCTTTAATCCCCAGGAGATTTTCTTTTTTAGACGATTTTTTAAAAAAAGATTCAAAAAACTGCGGGGGAAGAAACACAATGCAAAAAACTCCCGCAAGGAGAGCGGTGAGTATCAAAAGAGACGTGCGTTTCTTCATGGAAAATTATTTAGCCTCGGGTTTTGCGGCGGGCTCTTGAGCGGGTGCCACATCGCCAGGCTGCGGAGTGACCGGAACCATATCTGTGGGCTGAGTCGCAGTGGGCGCCTCGTTCGCCGGGACTGGGATTTTTGAGAAGACACCGGTTTTTGGCGGCTTAATGGCTAAAGTGATCGCAATGCAAAGAACGCCAAAGACCACTGCAGTTCCACGAGTGAGTTTAGTAATAAAATCCGTGGCGCCCGAGGAGCCGAGAACTGAATTGGATCCTCCTCCACCAAATAGACCTGCGCCACCGCCTTTAGGATCTTGAATCATAATCAATAAGATCAAAAAGATTGCGACCACGATGTGTAAAATGGCGAGTGTAGTAACCATTAATTCCTCCGGAAAGGAGTCAATATAGTGTTTATCCGTTCCCGGCGGCAATGACTAAAAGCGGAGCCTAATGCGTTATGTTAACTGGCTTTGGTTTTGGATTTCGCGGGAATCACGTCCATCGTGCGCCAGTAGGCGGCGATCAATTGCGGAACTATTTGGCAAAGGCGAATTTCAGCATCGTTGAGATTTGACGACACTTCGAAGCGGGCCGAAATAATTCCACGGAGGAATCCGTTACTGATAATGGGCAAGACGATCATGGTGTTGAAATGAATGGCCTTGAGATTGTCTTTGACGAAAGACAGCATGGCATCATCTTTTAGACTCTCGATAAATAGCGGCTTTTGGGTGCGAAGCACATAGTCAATCTCTGGGTATTTTTCGATTTGGAGTTCGAACCGAGCAAAGTCCTCTTTATCGCTCGAGGCAATCACCGTGGGTTTGGTGTCATCGAAGGTGATCAGGGAAATTCTCACAGCGTTGAGAGCAAAAGCCAACATGCGGATCAACTGATAATGAACTTGTTCTGCGGGGGTGGGGAGGGTGATGGTCTTCGCCAAGAGTTCTACTAATCTTAAATAGTAATTTGCATCCCGAGAATTTTTGTCTTCGGTCTCCTCTACTTTCAGTACACGTTTGCGCGCCTGGAGGTGAAGGGCAATTCGAGTTAAAACATCGATGGGTTTTGCCGGTTTAACCACGTAGTCGTGAGCGCCTTGAGATAAACAGGCCTCAACATTTTGCTGTGCATTATGATGAGAGAGAACAATCACGCGGACTTCATTATTTTCAATCATCTGTTTGCTGTTGAGAAATTTGAGACAATCAAAGGCAGTAAAATTGGGCATGGTGAGATCGACGAGAATAAAGTGGGGACGGGTCTCCATAATTTTTTGACCGGCGTTTTCGCCATCGTAAATCGCACTGGCTTTAAAGCCGCTGTCATTGAGGTAAGTCATTAATTTTTTTGCCGAAGTGACCTCTTGATCGACAATTAAAATACGGACTTCGTTATTATTTCCCATCGCAATCTTATCGGAGCAATATGCTTGATAATGAAGGGCCCTGTGGTCTAGTCTAGGGCGGGTCAAAGGCGCCTTAAAACTATGAAATTTATTGTGTTCGAAGGGCTCGACGGAGCCGGCAAAACAACATTGATCAACCAGGTGAAGACGTATCTGGAAACCTCTCAGATGTCCTGCGTGTTCGTGCGCGATCCAGGAGGAACTGTTCTGAGTGAAAAACTCCGTCACCTCATATTGGACCCCGACGGAAGGCCTGTGCCTAAGGCCGAACTTCTGATGTATGAAGCGTCTCGCACTCAGCTCGTGCACGAGATCATTCAGCCGTCTCTCGCTCAAAAAAAATGGGTTTTAAGCGATCGCTTTTACTCCAGTACGATTGCTTTTCAGAGCCAAGCTCGCGGGCTTGAGCGCAAGGATATCGATTGGCTCAATCATTACGCCTGCAACGGAATTGTGCCAGACCTAGTGATCTTTATTGATATTCCGGTGGAAGAGAGCCAGCGTCGCCTCCAGCAAAGAACTGCGGCGACGAATACGAAACACGATCGTATGGAAAATGAAAACAAACAATTCCATGAACGAGTCCGAAAAGGCTATCTCCTGCAAGCCGAGGAAAATCCAAAAGGCTGGTTGGTTCTTGATGGCATGCAAACACCCGAGCAACTTTTTAAAATTGTGCAGAATGATTTTAAGGGCAGACAATGGCTCAGCTAGCAAGCGAGATTTTTGGCCACGAAAAAGTAAAGCTCGGGATTCATAATCTTCTTTTACAAAAAAAGTTTTTTAACTCGAGCATTTTTTCCGGTCCAGATGGCATTGGAAAAAAGAAGCGAGCGATGGCGATCACCCAGGAGTTGAACTGCGAGCATACACCCGCTTGCGGTCATTGTCCGATGTGTTTGCGAGTGGCGACGGTTCCACTAGAGGTGATGCGCCTTATTGAATGCGAAACCGAAAAAATTAAAATCGAACAGATTCATGAAGTGTTAGATTTCGTGACTCATACCTCTTGGATTCCTCATCGTGTGGTCGTGGTCGATAGCGCCGAAAGGTTAACCCTATCAGCGGCGAATGTTCTGTTAAAAACTCTGGAAGAGATGCCCTTTGGTGTTCACTTTATTTTTGTGACCTCACAGATTTCGCAAATCCTTCCAACGATACGTTCTCGCTGCCAAGTGCTCACCTTTGAGCCTTTGGCGGATAAAGATCTTAAGACTATTTTCCCAGAGAGCTTACCTTGGCAAAGACAATGGAGTGCGGGCCGAGCCTCACTGTTGCAAAAAATTATGACGCCGGAATGGCTCGATCTTCGAAAGCAAGCGATCAATTACCTCCATGCTTCACAAAACTCCGACGTTTTAAAGCAGATGTCCGAGGCTTTCTCTGCCGGGGAAAAAATGGAGTTCGTCGTGCACTGTTGGCAAAGTTATGTGCGCGATGCGGTGGTTAAAAACATGGGGATGGATCTTCCCCTTTACAATAGCGATATCGAGTCTTTTGTCGAAAAATTCGCAAAACATCCGGCGCTTTTTAAACTCTATGATAGTATGAATGAAGCACGGCGCGATTCCCAGGGTCATGTGGATAAAAATTTAATTCTCGAGAACCTATCGTTCCAGCTGGTGTAGAATGAGTGCAGTGACAGATTTTCAAAAAGTAGATAGAGAAGTCGCAAAATACTTGGGATTAGGAAATGGCCCCTGGATTGATATTCACGCTCATCTCAATTTTTTAGAGGCCAGTCCTGAGGAAAGCATTCTCACGGCGCAAAAGTACGGAGTCCAACGCATCATCACCATCGGCACTGAGCCCAATGATTTATCGATCGTTCTTGGGTTAGCTCGTAAACATTATCCAACGGTCTGCTGCACTCTGGGAATTCACCCGCACGAAGCCCAACTTTTTACGCCCGAAATCGAAAAGCTCATTCTCAAAGAAGGTCCCTCTAAAGAGGTGGCCGCCGTTGGCGAGATCGGTCTGGATTATTACTATAACAACTCACCCCACGACGTGCAAAGAGACGCCTTTCATAAGCAACTTGAGCTCGCAGAAAAATTAGGACTTCCCGTAGAAATTCACACTCGAGATGCCGAGGCCGACACCATCGAGATTCTCGAAAAATTTCGCGGAAAGGTGAAGGGTGTGATTCATTGTTTTACAGGCACCATGTGGTTGGCCGAAAAGGCCTTGGACCTCGGTTTTAACATCTCGATGAGCGGGATCGTCACTTTCAAAAACGCCCAAGCCCTTCGCGATGTGGCCAACTACGTCCCCATCGACAGGCTGCATATCGAAACCGATTCTCCCTTTCTGACCCCAGCTCCGTTCCGCGGCGTAAAAAATTCACCACACTACGTCGTCTTTACCGCTCAATTTATATCTGAGCTCAAAAAGATCCCACTCCCAGAACTCTCCCAGCAGCTTCTAGAAAACGCCTACAAAATGTTCCCCAAGCTCCCGCCAATTTCCTAGCCCCGAATTGACACAGACCACCCCATCCTTTACAACCGTAACCATATTCTAACGCACGAGAATTTTTGGGTTTTATTTAAAGGTTTTTATCGGACGCTCGAACCCGAGTTCCGCTTCCCGCGGCTTGTTTGAGCGGTGAGAGTGTCCGATAAAAACCTTTAAATAAAACCCAAAAACCCCGGCAGATATTTTCGGTGAGGAGACACATGGCGAAGTTAAGAGTTGGTATTAATGGTTTTGGTCGTATTGGTCGAGTTTTATTTCGTGCAGGTTTTGATGACCTTGAGATCGTTGGTATTAACAATTCTTCGGGCGAGCCGGAAGAGCATGCGCATTTGTTGAAGTATGACAGTACTCATGGAGTTTATTCTAAAGAAGTCACTAGTGATGATAAGCATATCATCGTCGATGGTAAGAAGATTAAGATGTCGGCAGAAAAAGATCCTTCCCAAATTCCTTGGGGAGACTGGGGTGTAGATCTTGTCCTCGAGTGCACGGGGAGATTCAAAGACACAGCCGAGAATCAAGGTCATTTAAAAGCCGGTGCAAAAAAAGTAATGATTTCTTCTCCGGCAAAATCGGACGCGACGTTTGTTTACGGTATTAACCACAAATCCTATGATCCTGAAAAGCATGTGGTTGTGAGTAACGCTTCTTGCACGACGAACTGTTTGGCGCCGGTGGCGAAAGTGCTCAATGATAATTTTAAAATTGCCCGTTGCTTGATGACGACGATTCATGCGTTTACCAATGACCAACGGATCCTCGATAGTAGCCATGATGATCTTCGTCGTGCGCGAACCGCATCCATGTCGATGATTCCTACCACCACTGGAGCCGCAAAAGCGGTGGGTGAAGTGCTTCCCGAACTCAAAGGCAAATTCCACGGGATCTCTGTTCGTGTTCCAACTCCTAACGTGAGTCTTGTCGATCTTAACGTGCAGTTCGAAAAAGAGACGACGGTGGAAGCTGTCAATGCCGCACTCATCGCTGCGTCTCAAGGTGATCTTAAAGGTGTTCTCGCTTGTGAAAAGCGTCCATTGGTCAGTATCGATTTTAATGGAAATTCTGCAAGTGCCTCCGTAGATCTCATGAGCACGGTGGCTTTAGACAAAACTTTCTTTAAAGTCTTAGCTTGGTACGACAACGAGTTTGGATTCTCTAAACGGATGGTCGATTTAGCCCTGTACATGGACAACGTGAAAAGCATAGGCCAACGCTAATGATGAAAACTTTAAAAGACATCCCGGATCTCAAAAACAAAAACGTATTTTTGCGTTTAGATCTCAATGTGCCCTTAAAGAATGGTGAAATCGTTGATGACACGCGAATTCGCGAAGCGCTTCCGACCGTGCAGTTTCTGATTGAGCAAGGGGCGCGTATTGTGATTGGATCTCATCTGGGGCGTCCCAAGGGAGATGGCGAAGAGGATCGAAAAAAGTTTTCCTTAGAGCCGGTCGCGGAAGATCTCGCCCAAAAACTCAATCGCGAAGTGGTTCTTATGGAATCACCGGATTCCGACGCTCCTCGCGGTTTGTTAGCGGAGGGACGATTTGATAAAATCATTCTCTTAGAGAATCTCCGGTTTCACCCTGGGGAAGAGAAGAACTCCAACGAGCTCGCGCAAAAGTGGGCCAAGTATTCTGACATTTACGTGAACGATGCCTTTGGGTCCTGCCATCGCGCCCATGCGAGTATTGATGCTCTTCCGAAAGTGATGCCGCAAAAGTATGCGGGCTTTTTGATCGAAAAAGAACTCAACGCCCTTTCGAAGATTCGCAACGCCCCTGAAGAGCCTTTTGTGGTGATTCTCGGGGGAAGTAAAGTGAGCGATAAAATCGTCGTTATAGAAAAATTTTTAGATTCGGCTCAGTCGATTTTGGTGGGCGGGGCCATGGCCTACACCTTCTTACAGGCGATGGGCGTATCGGTCGGTAAGTCGCTCGTCGAAAAGGACAAAGTCGCTTTAGCGAAAGAGCTCATCGTTCGCTTTGAAGCGCGTGACAAAAAATTTATTCTTCCCATTGACCATATCGCCACTCGTGCTTTGACGGATTCCGACGGAGCCATCGCTACAACGTCCGAGAACATTCCAGCAGATATGATGGGAGTGGATATCGGACCAAAAACGCGAAAGCTTTTTGCAGAACATATCTCTCAGGCAAAAACAGTTTTCTGGAATGGACCTATGGGAGTTTATGAAACAAAGCCCTTTGATCAGGGTTCGTTTGCCATCGCCGAAGCCATGGCGAAGGCGGAAGGTTATACCGTTGTCGGCGGTGGAGACTCTGCGGCAGCCGCCATGGATTCCGGATTTGCCGATAAGATGGATCATATTTCCACCGGTGGAGGAGCGAGCCTTGAATACATCGAAGGAAAAACTCTTCCTGGCATTAAAGTGTTGGCAGGCAAATGAAATCATTTTTAGTGGCTGCCAATTGGAAGATGAACAAAACGCTGAGCGAGGCTGAATCGTTTCTCAAAGAACTTAAAGAGAAAGTGTCATCATCGTCGAATGCCAAGGCTTTGATTTTTCCATCGGCCATCAGTTTGTCTTCGTGTCAAAAAATTTTAGGTGAGAGCGCCATTGCTTATGGGGCGCAAAATTGCCACTTCGAGGACAGCGGAGCGTTTACAGGTGAGATTTCGCCTTTAATGCTCAAAGACGTCGGTGCCACTCATGCTCTTGTGGGACACAGTGAGCGACGTCACGTGTTTGGTGAAACCGACGCAATGATGTCTAAAAAGGTCGCCGCCTTGGTGAAACATAATATTTGTCCTGTGCTTTGTGTGGGAGAAAAAGAAGACGAGCGGGTGGCGCAACAAACTTTGGGACGAATTCGTCTCCAGTTAGATATGGGTCTCAGTCTCGTCGATAGCGCCGCCAATGTGATCATCGCCTACGAACCGGTTTGGGCGATAGGGACCGGGCGCGTGCCTTCGCTCGATGACATCAAAGAGGTTCACTCATTTATTCGCAGTGAACTTTTTAAGAAGTGGGGCGATCGCGGAAATACGGTGCCGATTCTTTATGGGGGCAGCGTCACTCCGCAAAACTCGAAAGACATTTCCACGGTTCAAGATGTGGGCGGATTTTTGATTGGTGGAGCGAGTTTAAAAATCGCCTCTTACCTCGACATATACAATAGCTTGTAAAAGGAGTTTGGGGTGGAGCTGTTAATTACAATGGACATGGTGAAAGAAGCTCAGGCCTTTCTTAAAGATAAGACCGAGCACACGCAGTTGCGAAAATCGCGCTGCCTTCCTGATACGGTTCATATCAAGTGCGAAAATTTGCAAAAAACGGGAAGTTTTAAAATTCGCGGAGCTCTCAACCGCATGCGCTTTCTCTCCGAGGCCGAAAAGAAAAAAGGTGTGATTGCCGCATCTGCGGGAAACCATGCTCAAGGCGTGGCGTTCGGGGCGAAGCTTTACGGGATCAAAGCCACCATTGTCATGCCGGAGACGGCACCGATGATCAAAGTTCTAGCGACTCAGAAGTACGGGGCCGAAGTTGTTTTGCACGGCGATTATTACGATCACGCCTACGAAAAAGCCTGCGAAATTGCAAAAAAAGAAGGATTAGTTTTTGTTCACCCTTATCAAGATCCTTACGTGATCGCTGGTCAAGGAACCATCGGACTAGAAATTCTTGAAGACTTCGCACAGGTCGATCAAGTGGTCGTCCCCATCGGCGGAGGGGGTCTCATTGGTGGAATTTCATTTGTTCTTAAGACCATCAATCCCAAGATCGAAGTGATCGGAGTTGTTTCCGAGCAGACCCAAGGAATGCGCCAATTGAAGGAGGGAGATATCGTCAGTGCTCCCACCTATGTGAATACGATCGCCGATGGTATTGCCGTTAAAAAACCAAGCCCTGAGATGTTTAAAAATTATATTCACCCTTACGTCGATCAAATCGTATCGGTGAGTGATAACGAAATCGCTGAAGCCATCGTGAATCTTATGGAAAAAGATAAGATGATTGCCGAGGGTTCGGGTGCCGCCGGAGTGGCCGCGGTGATTGCTAACAAATTCAAATTAAAACCCAATGCCGTAGTCCTTGTCTGTGGCGGGAATATTGATCTCAATACGATGTTCTCGGTCATCGAGACGGGTCTCCGCCGCAAGGGCCGACATACTCGGATTTCAATTATTGTGAGCGATTTACCGGGACAATTGGCTCGCATCACCCAAATGATGGCCAAAGCGCGTGCAAACATTCTCGATGTGATGCATGACCGAGTTTCTTCGGAGCTTTCAGTGCGAGAAACGCGAATTGATTTCCTACTAGAAACTTCGGGCATCGAGCACGCCAAACAGATTGAAGACATGCTAAAAGACGCTGGAGTTCATCTTCTCAAAGGAGAGCATTCATGAAAG
The DNA here is from genome assembly GCA_019750295.1 of Bdellovibrionales bacterium. Taxonomy (NCBI): domain Bacteria; kingdom Pseudomonadati; phylum Bdellovibrionota; class Bdellovibrionia; order Bdellovibrionales; species Bdellovibrionales bacterium. Next base: position 36,111 of record JAIEOS010000002.1, read on the forward strand.
TATCTCCCGAAATTCAAAGTTTAGTTCCTTACACACCGGGAAAACCGATCGAAGAGGTTCGTCGCGAACTCGGCCTAGACAAAGTGTGCAAACTGGCGAGTAACGAAAACCCTGTGGGTGTAAGTCCCAAGGCGATCGCGGCAATGCAGGCCGAACTTGCGAATCTCAATCGTTATCCAGATCCCAGCTCCTATGAGTTGCGGGGTTATCTCTCTCAAAAATGGAATTTGCCGGCCGATAATATTCTGATCGGGAATGGTTCGAATGAGCTCATCGATCTTTTAATTCGTGTGTACTGCGAGCCGGGTGATCACGTGATTGTTCCCGAAAAGTCTTTTATTGCCTATTCGATCTGTTCCCAAGCGGCTCGAGTTCAGGTTTTAAGAACGCGAGTGGACTCAAATCTTAAGATCGATGTCGATCACTTGGTCGAAAATCTAAAATCTTCTACTTTTGGCAAAGCTAAGATTTTATTTTTGGCGAATCCAAACAATCCGACCGGGACCTATCTCAATCAAAAGGATTTCGATCGCATTCTCGAAGTGGTCGGTGATCGCGACGATCTTCTGGTCGTTGTTGATGAAGCCTACAACGATTATGTGCGGGCTTCAGATTACGTCGATACGGCGACCTGCTTGAAAAAATATAAAAATATTTTGGTTTTGCGCACTTTTAGTAAAGCTTATGGCTTAGCGGGATTGCGGGTTGGGGCTTTAATCTCTGGCGATCCTCAGCTTCTCAATTGGATTCACCGCGTGCGCATGCCGTTTAACGTCAACTCTTTGGTGCAAAAGGCCGTGATCGCGTCGATGGAAGACGCCGAGTACATCAAAAAATCTCAGCAAGTGGTTTGGGATGGTCTTGATTACTTTTATAAGGAGCTTTCGGCGCTGGGCGTGCCTTTTATTCCATCACAAGGCAATTTCGTCTTGTTAGATGTAAAGAGGGATGCTACGGAAGTCTTCCAAGAATGCCTGCGCCAAGGGGTCATTTTGCGAACGGTCAAGGAGTATGGTCTCCCGACCCATCTGCGAATGAGCGTAGGACTTGAAGACGAGAACAAATGGGCGATACAAGCACTGACACATACATTACAAGAAGGCCGGCAATGACCAATAGAGCTGGCGATAGAACTGTAGTCACGGTGGATGGTCCCTCTGCGTCCGGTAAGACTTCTGTGAGCCGTGAGCTTGCAAAAGCCATGAGCTGGGAATGGGTTTCTACCGGTGCATTCTATCGCGGTTTGGCTTGCGTGGCGCAAAAAGAGAATATCGATCTCGAGGATCGCGCCGCTCTCGCGAAACTGGCCACCAATCCCATTTGGTCCGTGCAAATGACTGAACCCGAGACTCTCGTGGTCTATAAAGGTCAAATTGTTAACGCCGAACTCAATAGCGAGAGCGTGGCATTGATCGCCAGTAAAATCAGTCAGTACTCCGAAGTTCGTAAAGCCCTGTTACAGGCGCAAAGAAATTGTTCCAAACCTGGAAAAACTTTAGTGGCCGAAGGCAGAGATTGCGGAAGCGTCGTTTTCCCCGAAGCCGTTGTTAAAATTTATCTCACCGCGACTCTAGATAGCCGTGTGATGAGACGATCGATCGAGCATTCCGAAAGTTTTGATCAACTGAAAACTCTCCAAGAAAAGCGCGATCAAAGCGATGCCGGTCGCAAACACGCGCCCATGCAAATTCCGCCCTCAGCCCATGTCATCGATTCGAGTCAAATGACCCTGCCGGAAGTGGTCTCCTTCATTAAAGAGATCATCGAAAAAACTTTCCAAGACGAAGGCTTAACACTTTAATTCAAACACGGATGAGTGCTTGCGGCTCTTGCGCTGATGTTCGGGCGAATTCGGACATTGATCTATGGGTGGGGCAATTTTGTCGGCGTCTCCATCTCTTTTAAATCCTAATGACGAAATTAATCGATTACAGCCGATGGAATAGTAAATTCTGTTCGAAAAAAATTGGTTATCCGTTTGCATTGTCTAGCTCTTGTTATTTTAAAAAAATATTGCAAAGGAGCAATCAATGGCTATTCCAACAACGAACGAAACTTACACGACACGCGCGCATGCCTACAATCATGATCATCCTCTCATCTGCTGGAAGTCGATTCTTGCAGGCCTATTTGTCGCTATGATGTCGATGATGGCCGCAACGGCTTTGGGTTTAGGAGTTGCGGCCAGAGTGACTCGCAGTGCGATTGAAAATGAATCTCACGGCAGCACTATAGCCACAGGAACAGGCATCTGGATTTTCTTGTCTGTTGTTGTTTCGCTTTTCTTTGGTGGTTTTTACGCCGCTCGCGCCGCAAGAATTTCGGATCAGCGCGTGGGGGGATCACAAAGTTTAGTGGTCGCTTCCCTCTTTTTTATTCTTTTAGTTTCTGGGGGCGGTAACGCGGTCGTTGGAATTTCGAGTGGAGTAGCTGGATTAGCGAAAGGGCTGAGCGCCGGTGTCGCTGATCTGTCGCAAAATCCGATGATCCAAGATACAGTGTCGAACGCGATTCCTCAGGATGTGAAAACCGATCAAAAGCAATTTGTGAACGGACTCACTTCGCGTTTACTTCGCGGCGACGTGGAATCGGCGAAAGTGTACTTTGCACTCAATACCGGAATAAGCTCCGCCGAAGCCGAGGCCAAGATCAACGAACTTAACGCTAAATTCGAGCAAGCCGCCAAAGTGGCCGGCGATAAAGCCGCAAAAGCATTATCCGTTTTAGGTTGGACATTATTCGTGACCTTCCTTATCGGCCTTGCTGCCGCCGTCGCCGGGGGAGTCTTCGCCGCCCGCTGCAACCTCCGCGACTCTGAGCCCCTCGCCCAGCTCCTATCTCCCTGAATCCGCTACCCCCAAGCCCCGTAAAATTCCAAACCTCAAATCCAATATAATCACTGAAATCCCAAAACCCCGACCAAGTATTATCCTCCACCCATCTCGAACCCCGTTTATCAACAATCCAAAGCGAAACGATTTTTCCTAGTAATTTAAGAACTTTAAAGGATGTCCGAAGGGACCTCCGTTTAGCGTGACGCGATCGCGGGGCTTCCCACCCGCGAAAACGGCGAGGGCAGGAGCCCGTGTCCCTGAGGACATCCTTTAAAGTTCTTAAATTACTAGGAAAAACCTAGAGCCCAACCCATTTAGTTGACTTTAAACCGCCACAATCTATAACCAACAGATCACTTAAAGCAGCACTGCGTTCGCCCCAATTCAGGGACGTCCATGACAGGCCTTTTTGTGAAATCTAGGGAACAGAGATTGGCGTCTTTGTTTCCACCCAGGAGGTATTTTTATATATATGCAAGCCACAAAAAGTATGACTAAAAAACAAATGGAACAGAAAAAGATCGAAGATCTATTTTCTGGAATGGGTGAACCCATTAAGCGCGACTCCGCCACAGAGTTTTCGCAAATGTTCGAACAATCTCTCAAAGAAAAAGACTACAAAGTCGGTGATATCGTTCAAGGTAAAGTTGTAGAAGTTCAGTCTGACTACGTTCTTGTTGATATTAACTACAAATCTGAGGGACTCATCCCCATTAATGAATTCCGTTATGTTGACGGTAAGCCCTCCGTACAAGCTGGTGATCAAGTCGAAGTTTTCATCGATCGCATCGAAAACGAAAACGGCATGATCGTACTTTCTAAAGATAAAGCAGATATGTATAAAGCGTGGAACGACATCACTCGCGCCGCAGAAAACCAAGAATTGATCGAGGGTACTGTTATCGCCAAAGTTAAAGGCGGCTTGAGTGTTGATATCGGCGTTAAAGCTTTCTTACCTGGTAGCCAAATTGATTTACGTCCTGTGCGCAATATGGATGTTTACATCGGCAAGAAATATAAATTTAAAGTGATCAAGTTTAACAAAAAACGTGGAAACATTGTTCTTTCCCGCCGTGCCCTCCTCGAAGAAGAGCGCGAGAGCCTCAAAACTCAAACTATGGATCAGATGAAAGAAGGATCTACAGTAAAAGGTCTTGTTAAGAATATCACTGAGTACGGTGCATTCTTAGATCTTGGTGGAATGGACGGATTACTCCACATTACGGATATGAGCTGGGGACGCATTAAGCACCCATCTGAAGTTCTCAATGTGGGTGATGAAATCGACGTCATGGTTCTTAAGTATGACAGCGAAAAAGGCCGCGTTTCTCTTGGTCTTAAACAGCTTCAGAGAGATCCATGGCTCGATACTGCAGAGAAATACTCTAAAGGCAGCCAAGTTGCTGGTAAAGTTACTAGCCTCGTAGACTACGGTGCATTCGTAGAAATCGACGAAGGCGTTGAAGGCCTTATCCACGTGAGCGAAATGAGCTGGACGAAAAAAGTAAAACATCCTTCTCAAATTCTTACTGTGGGCCAAGATGTTCGCGCGATGGTTCTTGATATCGATCAAGAAAACCGCCGCATCTCTCTCGGTCTTAAACAACTCGAAGCCAATCCTTGGATTGAACTTAAAGAAACTTATCAACCGGGAACCATCATCGAAGGTGAAGTTAAATCTATCACTGACTTCGGTGTGTTTGTTGGCGTTGAAGAAGGCATCGACGGACTCATTCACGTTTCTGACTTCTCATGGACGAAGCGTGTGAATCATCCTTCGGAGATGTTCGCCAAAGGACAAAAAGTTCGCGCCGTTGTTCTTGGCGTTGACGTTGAGAACGAAAGATTCTCACTCGGTCTTAAACAACTCGAAGCCGATCCTTGGCAAGATGTTGAAAAGCGTTTCCAAATCGGCTCTATGCACGAAGTTAAAGTCGTACGTATCGCAGATTTCGGTGCTTTCGTTGAGCTTATGCCAGACGTTGAAGGTTTGATCCACATCAGTGAATTGTCGTCTCAGCGTATTAACAGTCCAGCTGACGTGGTGAACGTCGGTGATGCTGTTAAGGCTGAAGTGATCAGCATCGATCAAGACGCTCGTAAAGTGGGCTTAAGTGTTCGCCTTGCAAAGCTTCGTGAAGAAAAAGGAGATACCGGTGAGTATATGAACCGTTCTTCTTCGAAGTCTTCACTCGGTGATGTTTTTGGTGACCAACTTAAAGGTCTTCGCGGAACTGAAGAATAGTTCCTGTTACAAACTGTTGTCCTTCGCGAAATGTGAGGGACCTTTTAGGAAGCTCGGGTTGTGTCCCGGGCTTTTTTATTTTTACTCTCAATTTTAATATTGAATTCAAAGACGCTTCCCTTCCTGACCCTCAGCGGGTGCAGAGCGTCTTCGGATTGCGTCACTGCGTGAGCGCAACCCGGATACGCACTGCTCGTACGGGACGTTCGGGAAGCGTCTTTGAATTCAATATTAAAATTGAGAGTAAAAATAAAAAAGGATTTCGGGGCGCTAGATTTTTCTTTTGGGGGTGGTGAAATTTGTGCAAAGGGTTTCTTTTTTGGGGGAATGCTTTTGTTCTGGTGTTTGATTTGTTATGTGAGTCGCTTGTGCTCGATTATAAATTATTAAAGGAGAGTGTATGAAGGTTTTTGTTTTTTTATCTTTGGTTTTTGGGACTGCGGTTGCGTTGGCGAAGACGGATTGTAGTAATTCTTTGTTTGAAGGTGGACCGTCTTATTCTTGTAAGACGGCGAAGGGGGCTGAGGTTTGTGTGGCGACGGGGCATCATACTGCTGTGATGCGCGATGGGGTTTATCTTTTTAGCACTGGCGATAAGAGTGGTGCATTTGATCATATGATCTTTGAAAATCCGGCTCCGGCTCAGTGTAAGTTGGCTGTGTTTAAGGCTTGTACACACCAGACGTTTGAGAACGATGGGACGTCCCTTGTGGGATATCGTTATCGCGCCCCGGATGTGTGGGACGCTCGCTCCTCACAGTGGTTTTTGAACATTGATCTCGCTAAAGGCACTGGGAAATTTGAGATTAAAGCCTACGACGTGGACGGAGAGCTTCGCAATCACCTGGTTCACGATCTGGAAGATTGTAAATAGAATCAACTGATGCAACCTAGGACGCCGCCCCTTTCTGGGGCGGTCAGGTGAGGGTAGAATTTCCCTCATGAAAAAAGCGCAAAAAACAGCTCCAAAAAGATCATCAAAAGCTAAAAAAGTGCCCTCTCGTAAAGCAAAAAGGGACTTACTCTTGAGTGATATCTGGCCGATCGAGCGGGACATCGTGGTTCGCCCCGAGCGTATGCGCTACGTTCGCCGCATGATTAAAACGAAGGGCTGCGTTTTTTGCGAAGCTGCGATCACTCAGGATCGCGACGAGAGGCACGTGCTTCTGAGATCCCGAAACGCTATGGTGATCCTCAATAAGTATCCTTACAATAGCGGGCATCTTTTGGTGCTACCTCTACGCCACGAAGGTGAATTGCCCAATCTCGAAGATCAAGAGTTTCAAGAATTAAATCTCCTAGTGCGTGAAAGCGTACGCCTTTTAAAAGCGGAGTATCATTGCGAAGGATTAAACGTAGGCCTTAATTTAGGGGCGGCGGCGGGAGCCGGGATCCCGGAGCACCTTCATTATCATATTATCCCGCGCTGGTTCGGGGACACCAATTTCTTTCCCCTCATCGCCGAAACAAAATTGACCGTGGAAACTCCTGAGCAAACGTACTCGCGATTGAAAGCGGCGTTTCTAAAATTAGAAAAGGAATTGAAATGAGTACATTCACTCCCTCCCAAGATTTTGCCATTGATCATGTTGGAATCGCCGTCAACTCCCTCGATGAAGGTGGCGCGTTTTTTAAGGCCCTGGGTCTCACCGAAAGCGGTCGAGAAACCGTCGCGAGCGAGAAGGTCAATGTGGCTTTCTTTCCGCTGTCGAACGACTGTGCCATCGAATTGATCGAGCCCTTAAGCGACGACAGCACGATTAAAAAGTTCATCGAGAAAAAAGGGACCGGCCTGCAACAGCTCTGCATTCGAGTTCGCAATATCGAGGCTGTGGTTCAACGCCTCAAGGAACATAATATTCAGCTGATCAACGACGTGCCTCGACCTGGAGCTCATAACTGCCGAGTGGTCTTTGTGCACCCGAAGTCGACCGGCGGAGTCTTGATCGAGTTGAGCGAGCCCGCAAAGTAGGTTAGGGTAATATCTATGCAAAGCCCACAATTTCAACTCACCTCACCCTCGCCATTTGTAAAAAAACTCATTTTTGCCAATATTGGTATTTGGGTACTTCTTCAGATATTTCTTGAGCGAATTATTTTGGTTTCGGTGATGGATCAACCTCCATTGATTACAAATTATTTGGGATTGATTCCACAGCTCACCATCGAAAAGTTTTTTATGTGGCAACCGATCACGTATATTTTTCTTCATGCGGTTGAGAACCCGATGCACATTCTTTTTAATATGCTGAGCCTGTGGTTCTTTGGTTCGGAGCTTGAGCAGCGTTGGGGAAGTCGATTCTTCTTTATTTATTACATGGTGTGCGGGATTGGCGCAGGTTTTATCTATTTAGCAGGAATGGTGATTGTCGGTTTAAGTAAAGGTGCGATCCCCATGGGCTACTCGGTTCCTGTGGTCGGAGCCTCCGGAGCCATATTTGGTCTACTTTTGGCTTACGGCATTCTGTTTGGTGATCGTATGATTTATTTTTTTGGGGCCTTTCCGATCAAGGCCAAATACTTTGTGATGATCATCGGGGTGGTTGAGATCTTTGGGCTCCTGGGATCGGGAACGGGAAGTCCTGTGGCGAACCTCGCTCACATCGGTGGACTAATCACCGGTTTTATTTTCCTTTGGTTTTGGACTCGCTATCAGCAGGGGAAGTGGCGGAAACAGAGTGTGGCGCGACGTAATCTCAAGCTGGTGGTGAATCGTGATAAAAACGAGGATCCCAAGTATTGGAACTAAAACGTCAGTTTCGTCGACAGTTCCCCATCGGCTGTCTCAGTTTGAGATCCCAAATCCAAGTTAACTAAAATCGCAATTCTTTATACGTTCGAGCTACAGGACTTTCATCCACAACCGATAAAAGTCTTGTATGAAACTGTCATTAATTATACTCGCAGTAGTAAACTTTCTTTGTCTGGCCGGCGGCGGTACCTTAGCGTTTCTGGCGATTATGGATTCTCCGCGCCCCAAGGTCGAAGAAAATAAAGTTCATGTCACTCTTGAGGATTTTCTTAAAAAAGAAAAAGTCTTCGCAGATAAGCCTATAGTTTATTCTCTCGAACCTTTTACCGTAAACCTTTCCAATCAGGATGAAGAAAAGATCGTCCAACTCGAGGTCAATTTAGAGATGCTCGATGAGCGCAGTTACGAAGAGGTCGTTGGCAAGTCCGCGATGGTCCGCGACACCGTGGTCAGAATTCTTTCTGAAAAGAAGTATCAAGATATCGCTTCGATTCAGGGGAAATTGTTTTTGAAGGACGATATCTCTCTTTCGATCAATAAGCAGTTGGATTATGGGTTTATAAAAGACATCTACTTCACTCGCTTCATGCTGCAATAGGCTGCGGCTCTTCTTAAAATTTAAAAAGCAAAAATTTTCCGGACGAAAAAAAGCTCAAACAGGCCGCGGGAAGCGGAACTCGCTTTTTTCCATCCGGAAAATTTTTGCTTTTTAAATTTTAAGAAGAGAAACCTGGTTCACTTCATTAGAAACTCGTTCAAAAATAAAAAAAGGCAGGTGGGGCCTGCCTTTTTTTGTTTGTTCGCTTTTTGGTGGAGTTCTATTTTTTCTTTTTGAACATGAGGAAGAAGACGGCGGTGCCTACGAGGATGAGGAAGACGCCGTAGAGCCAGACGTTGGAGGTTTTCTTTTGGTTGGCGAGGCCCATGGCGTTGGGGTCTTCGTCTCCCCAGTCGCCGTCTTCCATGTGGGCGTCGATGTCGAGATTACCCAGGGATTCATTGGCGCTTTTGATGTTTTTACCGGCGGTGCCCGAGGTGGCTGTCACTCGCAAGCTGTTGATCGCGTCAAAGAAGTGTTTGCTGTATTTGGTGTAGAATTCTTTTTTAGCGTTAAATGTGACAAGCACCGCAATTTTATCTTTGATCGTTACTAAATAACGAGAATAGAAGTTGGGGAGTAAGCTTCCCAAATGCAATCCGTCGACCCAGGGGTGGTTGGCAATCTGTACGGTTTTTAAGTGCATAATTTTAGACTGAGTGGCAACGGTACCGTCGCGGTTTTTTGGAGTTTTAGACGACTTTAAATATTGATTGTAGTACGCGAAATTGTCATTCGGTCCCACTTCTTTGGCCGTAAGAACAATGATCGCTTGCTTGGCATCTTCTCCGACGGAGCTGCGGCAGACCCATTCGGTTCCTGCCACTTTGCAACTCCAGTTGGGAGGAAGCTGGAAGCTCACGTACGAGTTACTGAATAATTTGGCGTGAGCGTTGAAGGAAAAAATAAGGCCGACTAAAAAAGCTATGTATTTTATTTTCATAACTTTTTTAGTCTAGCCGATTCTTTCCGGTTGGGAATCACTTCGATACTTGAGCTAGCTTAAGGTCTAGGGCCTTGAGGAGGGCTTTTTTTGCATTGATTTGATTTCCGCTCACTGTTTTACCGACCAGCGTTTCGATACGATCTCCGGTGTTCATCATGATGTCTCGCACTTCAACGGGATTCAAAGTCGGATTGGCGCTCAACATAAGGGCCACTAATCCAGCGGCCACCGGAGTCGCCATTGAAGTTCCCATGGAGGGAGCGAAGGGTCGGTCGGCGGGGTTCAGGGTAGCTAAAGAGAACAATAATTCTTGCTCTTCCATGGCTTGACCAGGAACAAAGCTGCCGCCCGGAGCTGCGAGATGCACCCGCTTCGAATTAAAGTTGGAGTATCCGGTGATTTTCCCTTTGGCCGTCGCAGCGACGGAGATCACGTTGTCCATTTGGAACGAAGCCGGGTAATTCGGAATCTCTTCGATATCGTAACCGATTCCGTTTTTAGCGTTCCCATTTCCAGAAGCCGCAAGGACCACCACATTCTTAGATCGAGCGTACTCGATCGCTTCTCTCATTTGTGCAGGCTCGCCCTGTTGATTTACGTCTTCGAAACTCAAAGACATATTGATCACATGAGCTCCAGCGTCCACGGCGTAACGAACCGCCGCAACGATGCTTCCTAAATCGGAGGACCCACCGGCATTAAGAGCTTTGATCGGTAAGATCTTCGCTTTCGGAGCTACACCCATAATCGGAGAGGCGACCAATCCGGAAACGTGGCTACCATGGCCTTCATCATCAAAAGGAAGGTTGTCACCATTGACAAAATCCCAACCCATAAAATCGTTCTTAAAAGTATTGCCGTCGTTGTCTGAATCATCAGAGTTCAAATCTTTGGTGTTGAAGGCGATATTTTCGCGAATGCCAGGGTGATTGTAGTTGAGACCGGTATCGATCACTGCCACCACGATGCCTTCGCCTTGAGCCATATTCCAAGCTTGAGGCGCTTCAATGGAAGTGAGCTGTACAAATTTATCCGCCGTGGGGATTTGCGCCAATTGCAAGTCTTGAGAGACGGCCGGATTGGCTGTCACGAAGACGGGAACGACCGCCAGACTGCACGAAAGATTTTTGTCCTGCGCGATCACCGCAAATCGGTACATGCCTACACTGTCGGGAGTGAAGGTCTGTTCCGCAGCGATGCCCTTTTCGATTTTAAAGCTGGAAAAGCTAGGGACCGCGACAACATCCCAAAGAATTCGCACGTCACCGCCCACCGATTCATGGGCCGTCGCGGTCGCTGTGATTTTAACCTCTTGGCCCAGCTCTACGGTCAACGTGTCGGGATTGATATTTATATCCAACTCCATGTCGGGAGCGACCTCGCTCGCTTGGCAAGTTTCGATGGCTAAGGACGCATCCTGCGAAGTCTCCTTGGCCTTAAAAGAAGGCATGTCCAATTTGTGAAGAGTGCCCTCGATCAATTGGTTCTTGGTGATGCTTTTATTGGTGAGAAAAGACGTGAGCGTGCGGGGATCCACCTTGGACACCTCGAAGATATTCACACTGAGTCGACGGACTTTCGCACCTGGGATTTGGCTTTGAAGCTTTGTCATCTCGCTCTCAGTGGCGGTGACGATATAACCCAGATCCGACTCTTTTTGCGGAGCTGGCATCGTCTCCCATGGGGACGACTTTTTGCTGCAGTGAATTAAGCTGAACGATACCCCAACGATAATGAATGAACGAATGAGTTTCATTCTCCCCCCCAAAATTTAAAGCTCCCCCAAGAGCTGGGCCCAAAGTAGCGAAGGGGTGGCGCAACAGCAATGAAAAAATTATTACATAAACCATAACAAAATCTTATAATAAATAATTCTTAAAGCTCAGGAGGCTAGCGTGAACTTTCAACATTTAACCACATTCTGCACAGTGATCAGCGAGGGAAGTATGACGGCCGCTGCGGAAAAGCTCTATCTCACGCAGCCGGCGGTGAGTCAGCAGATTCGAAATCTCGAGGAGGAATTAAGTGTCGAGCTCCTAGTGCGTGGATCGCGGCAGGCCAAAGCCACCTCCCAGGGGCAAATTCTTTACGAATATGCGCGACGAATACTTTCTTTAAGCCAACAGGCCCAGGTCGCTATTCAAACCATGAATGTCGAAGTTGAAGGCACTTTTAAAATCGGCACTTTAAATTCTTTAGGTTTGTACATTGTGAGCCCGATTATTGGGCTCTTCCTCAAGCACAATTCTAAACTGATCGTGCACATGACTTACACCGATGGGCCTTCGCTGATTCAGGCCTTTGAGGACGGAGAGTTGGACATCATCATTCTCCCGGATGCTCAAGTGGAGTATGGAATTGAACCTAAAAGTTCGGAAAAGAAATTTCTGATGCAGGATGAAATGTGGTTGATCGGTTCAGCTAAAGATTCCCAACTTCCAGAAGATATTGAGGTGCAAGATCTTGCTCTTAAGCCTTATGTCAGCCTCATGGAGAGATATCCGAACTTTCAAAAGGAACTGAATAAAGCCATGTCAAAGGCGGGCCTGGAGTTGACTCCCGTCTTCGAAACGGTCAACGTCGGTACTTTAAAGCGCGTTTTAGAGTCGGGTTTAGGCTGGGGATTTTTACCGGCTCACAGTATTCGTAAACACGTCCGCACAGGCCGCCTGAATTCCGTTCCGGTTCTGGATTTCTCCTACTCGACAAATATTTTTTACTATTACAAAAAGAATAAACTCGATGAAAACGCTCAGCGAATGAATGAAGCTTTTTTTAGAGCGCTTTCTCAGCAAGTGGCCAGCCGCTAGGATTTTTAATGTTGTCAGTTGTTCTTAGTTGTCTCATCTCGAACTCGTTCGCTGCCGATCGAATACTCCCTCCATCGGCCGAGCGTCGTCACGCCCGGGAGGCTCATTTACAGAGTGAGAGTCACAAGAAGGCGATGACTTGCACCCGCGCTGAGCTCGAAAGTCATATGAAGATTTTTGACCAATTGTACAAAGACAATAAATTTACCGAAGCCTCGGCAGAGCTTGAAGATTTTATGAAAGACTCAGAATGCTATGCCTCTCTGGCATCGCCCTCGGTCAGCGAAAAGAAATCGACGCCAGAATTAAAAATTTATTTAAAAGCGCAGAATAATTTAGCTCATGTTTATATGAAGAGCGGGCAGGTCACCAAGTGCATGCAACTCACCAAGGAGTTGCTCGAACAGCAGCCGCATAATCTTCCAGAGATTGCCAACGATAAAGAAATCACTGATTCGATAAAATTGAATCTTAAAAACTGTGATGAGGTGCGTTTGCAGGGGTGGTCCGAATATAAAGAGAAAGCATGCCCTCATAAAATCAAAGGGTTGGCCTGGGAAAATCAAAAGCACCACAAGATCAATTCAGTCGTCACCTCTTATCTTTTGCGGGACGGAAAAAACTGCGTGGCGCTCGTGAAAAGTCTCTTTAAGAACCAGTCCAAAACTCCCTCCCAGATCGTTGAAATCCCTTTTGTTGTATTAGTGAAGCGTTCGAAAGACCTGCATATTTCGACGGTGCAGGGCTTAAATTCCGAAGGGGAAAGTCATACATTTCGCTGCGGAGATTTTAGTTTAGCAAGTTATCAGAACACTAAAAAAGAAGTGGCGTTTCGAATCCACGGCACTCATTCTAACTGCTATGGTGGATCCGCACGCGGTCATTATGATGCGATCTTGACGAGCACAGATCACGACGTTGCCAAAAAAGACGAAATCGACGCCATTTTACATTAAATTCTGTGTTGTAAGCGAGCCATATAAAAACCATCTCCGTCGTCGGACGGGAGAAGGCTGCGATCCTCGACGAGATTCCACTGTGGCTGGCTCTTGAGGAAATCTTGGACAATTCCCGAATTCTCCGACGGAAAAATACTACATGTTGAATACACAAAATAGCCGCCGGGCTTTACCATCTGGCTGTAGTCGTGAATGATTTCTTTTTGCAATCGATGGAGATCTTCAAGCCGTTGCGGCGACATTTTCCATTTTGTATCTGGATTTCTCTTGAGGACACCGAGTCCTGAGCAGGGCACATCCATCAGGACGGAGTCGGCTGTTTGTTTGAGGCGTTTGATAACCTTACTGGATGTGATCGCCCGAGTTTCTATGCAGTGAACACCGTCGCGGCGGGCTCGTTTTTGTAATTCTTGGAGTTTCCATTCGTGTATATCTAACGAGATAATTTTCCCTTTATTTTCCATGAGGGCGGCAATATGCAGAGATTTTCCACCCGCGCCCGCACAAGCATCGATCACTCGATCTCCTGGTTGAGGTGAGAGGAAGGGGGCCACCTGCTGACTGGAGCTGTCTTGAACTTCGCAAAGCCCCTTTTGAAACAGCTGTGAGGCAAAAATATTTTTCCGCTGAGTCATGACGACGGCATCTGGAGCTTGAGGCAAAGGTTTTTCGTCAACGTGGAATTCCTCGCGGGCACACTCACGTAAAAAATCTCGACGTGAAATTTTTAAAGTATTCACCCGCAACACGACTTTCGCCGGAGTGTTGAGATGGTTGAGAGCCTCATGCCATTGGACTTCACCGAGTTCCTCTTTGCCGCGGAGATAAAGCCATTCGGGAACTGCAAACTGAAGGTGGCGGGCGAGAGGGATTGCGAGGCGATTTTGTATTTCACGGTCGTACTTCTCGTACCACTCTGGGAGGTCCTTTTCCGTTTTTAAGAAGAAGGCGGCAATGATGCGATGAATGTCCTCAAGAGACTGCGGTTCCGTCTTTCCCAGCGCTAGAAAGGCCAACTGGTTCCACCAGCGGACACACTCGTAGATGGTTTCTGCAAAAAAATGCCGGTCGCGCTTACCCCATTTTTTGTTGTTTCGGAAATAATACTCAATGACCTTATCGGCATGCTTATTCTCGTTAAAAATAGAGGCCAGCGCCTCGGCACAGCGATCAAACAGATGCTTGAAATATCGGGTTTCAGAAGACGAACGCAAGGCCGGAGTTTAACACAAAACTATTGAGATAGCTCGATTGGAAGATGCGCGTGTAATTTTTAGAGCCCATTTCGATATTGAATAACATTCCGGAATGGGTGAACACCCGAAACCCAGTGTAGAGATTGTAATCCACTGTGAGGGTGTCGTTGGCAAAGTCCCCTGTAAAATAACCTAGGCCCAAGGCGCCCCGCAGATAGAGGGGGAATTGGGTCTCAAGCCGAGGGAAAATCAGTCCGGTAAGGACGGTAAACTTTTGGTCGTCTTTTTCGTTCTTTGTGCTGTCGAAGCGAGAATAGTCGATATAAAACCCCTGGGCCACATACTCGCGGTCCCATTCTAGCCCAGCGCTCAGACCCCATTGGCCCTCGTTCCCGTGTTTATCATTAGACGAGTTGTTGACGAAGGTGACGTTGTCAATAAATATGAGGCGATTGCCGCCGGTGTCTATATCGTTGTCTCCCACCTGGGTCGACACGGATTTTCGATCTCGAGTGAAAAACTTCGTCGCTTGCTCCCAGCCCGTGCTAGGAGGGCCGTCAGCCTCGTTATAGCGTTCATCCTCAGATTCGATCGCACCAAAAACTAACGTCCAACATGTCAGTAATTGAATCAGCAAAAACAACTTTTCTCCTCTTGCATCATTCCCTTGACCATATCCCTAAGTCTTTAATAAATATCCTATATTATGAAATGCCCGAGCTGCAATTCTTTAAATACCAAAGTGATCGAAACTCGCGCGACCAAAGATAATACGAGCATTAAACGCCGGAGAGAATGCGAAGCCTGTAGTTTTCGTTTTTCCACCGCCGAGAACCTGATTCTCTCTTTGCCCATGGTGATCAAGAAGAGTGGGAGCCGGGAAGTGTTTAATGCATCCAAAATTACCAATGGTTTGCGGGCCGCTTGCTTTAAGCGCCCGGTGACGGCTCCACAAATTCAGCAAATTGTTGATAAAACGGTCCGTTGGGTTTCTAAGCGCCAGGTCGATGATTTGAGCTCTCGTGAAATCGGTATTTATGTTATGAACGAGTTGAAAGCGATTGATAAAGTGGCTTCGATTCGTTTTGCCAGTGTTCATCAGTCGTTTAATGATATCGAAGAATTTGTTTCCAATCTCGAAAAGAACTTTTAGGATAACCATATGACCCGCAGAACTGGGCGCGAGCTCGCTTTACAGATTATTTTTCAAAAAGAATTCATGCCCAATGCGGATGAGCAAGAGTTATTAAAGATTTTCAAAAATCATTTTACGTTAGATGATCAGCAGCTTGATTACAGCGAAGCCTTAGTCAAAGCGGTTTTTCACCACAAGGAATCCATCGATGGCATCATCCAAAAGTACAGTGTCCATTGGAGTCTCAAGCGTTTATCCTTGATCGATCTTAATATTTTACGAATTGCCGTTTGCGAAATGCTCTTTGAGAATTTAGATCCGGTCCCTCCGAAGGTGATTATTAATGAGTCTTTGGAGATTGCCAAAAAATACAGCTCACAAGATTCGCCGGCATTTATAAACGGTATTCTAGACCAGATTTTTCATAAAGAAAAACCCACACCTGAATGATGTCTACTGTTGGCTCCATGACCGAGATGAAAGATTTTCTTATCAATCTCCCTGGGGAAGTTTGGGCGGTGGACTTGAATCGCGACGACCGTTGGTTTCAGCGTCTCGACTGGCAGTCGCAGTATGAAATCTCCCGGTTCACCACGGAAAATTTAGTGGAAGAGTGCATCTTGTATGCAAGTCCAAAGCATTTTCCCCATAAGATGACCTTGTTGGTGAATAAAAAAACGCTCGAAGAGTGGACGAAGTGTCTTTACCAGAAATGGATCCAGGTGGGTCGACCCGACTTAGTTGTGTTTTTACCGCAGACGTTTGCAAAAGATCAGTTTCTTCAAGAATGGCAGAAGCAAGAGTCCCATATTTCGCAAGTGCATGTGATCGAAGGATTCAATGAGCGATAAAAAAGTTTTTATCTATGTCATTTCTGACGGGACGGGCGAGACCGCCATGACCATGACCCGTGCGGCACTCGTGCACTACACCGACCACGATCTGAACATCGTTCGACACAAAAATATCCGCACTCAACCGCAAATTGATTCGGCCATCGAAGAGGCCTTCGAGAAAAAAGCCATCATCATCCACACGATCGTGAGCCGACAGCTTCGAAAGTATCTTCAGGAAAAGACGGGCTCCTTGGGTGTGCCTCAGGTGGATTTGTTGGGCCCTATTCTTAACGAGTTGGACGATTTCCTCCATGTCACCGATAACGCCCGACGTGCGGGGATTCTTCACTCTGTGGACGAGAAGTATTACAAGCGCGTGGAGGCCATCGAGTTTACGGTGAAACATGATGACGGCAAAGTTTTAAGTGATCTCGATAAGGCCGACATCGTGCTTGTCGGCATTAGTCGAACCAGTAAAACTCCACTGAGTCTTTTTCTAAGTCACAGAGGCTGGAGGGTCGCCAATATTCCCTTGGTGCCCAACACGCCCCTTCCCGAGGAACTTTTTAAAATCGATCAACGAAAGATCGTGGGCTTGATCATCGAGCCCGATTCGCTTCATCGCATTCGCAGAAATCGTCTGGAGCGCATAGGTCAAGATCCGGGCGGAGAGTACGCCCGCCTCGATAAGATTTACGAAGAGATCGATTGGGCGAGGGAGCTTTTCGCAAAGAATAAACGCTGGCCCGTTTTTAATGTGACTGAGCGCGCTTTGGAAGAGACCGCCACGGAAATCACGAAAATCATTTGCACTCGGATGGGGATTAAATTCGATCCAACAATGTTTTAAATATGAAGTTATTCCTCATTATTCTTACCTTTTTTATTCTATGCTCTGCGGCCCTTGCCGAAAAGTCGGTGATCGATTTACCTCCCTCGTCGTCGCTCCAGGACGAAAATTTCGAGATCAAGGAGCTGAAGTCCGACAGCGTGATCCGAAGTAAAGAGTATGGTTTTAGTTTCGAGGTGGAAAAAGGAGGAGCGATTATTTTTGAAAAGGCCGACGCCAGCTCTTTGTTTACGATTCGCTACATGTCGTCTTTGGATCCAACCAAGCTTCAATATTTTTTAATTATTTCTCAATCGAAGGTGGTCGATACCAATGCCCGGCTTCGCCGTCTTCTGAGCCAACATCAAAAGAACGGTCTTAAAGCTCGGGAGGCCATCGCCGCAGATGGGATGTGGTTTATCGAAGTTGCCGATATTCCCCTACTGAAGGAGGCGACGAAGAGTGCCTCTTGCGTCACATGGATGGTGAAGAATCACTCCAGACAGTTTACGATTTTTGGCGGAGTCCAGCGTGACACCGAAAAAGATATTTTAAGTAAAAAACTGCGCCGGATATTCTCTTCCTTCGCGGTCTCTAAAATCTAAAAGTTATAGGTGAGTCTTAAATAAAATTCGCGGCCACGATTAGGTCCCCAAACATGCCGGTTGTCGAGGTGAGTGTGTCCATCGTGAGAATGCCACATGGCAGGACTGTCTCCTTTTTTGGTTTGCGTGTAATTAAAAATGTTTTCCACGCCCGCGGTCACTTCGAAGGATCTCACTTTTTTACCGAGGCTCGTGTTCCACAACCAGTAGTGGGGTGAGCGTTGAAGCTTCTGGTCGGCCACTCCAAGGAGGCCTTGGCTGATATTGTAATGATCTGGGTACATATAGTATTTGCTAAGATCGCGGGCGCCGACCCACATCCCCGAGACGACAAACGTATAGTTGTCCCACTCTAATTCTGAGCGAAGATTCACGCGTCTTTCGATGGCAGCCGTAGGGAGCTTACTTTTGTAGTCATCAGGATACGTGTAATATTCAAAGCCGGCTTCCAATAGCCAGTTCGGAAAGGGTTTAACACCTCCAAGGATGTCGTAAATGACAATATTGTGGCTTTGCGGATCATTCACAAACTGAAGGGGCCCGGAATGAGCCATCGCCGGCTGGAGAGGATAGGACATATTTTTTAGTCGGGTGAAGTGGACACTCGGGGTGAGGTAATAGGACTCGGTATTGTAACTCACGGAGTACAAAAAGGAGTGGGACTTTTCGAGTTCGGTAATATTAACGAGGAAGCCATCGTAGGCGCCGTGAGCCGATTCGATGGATGTGAGAGGCATTCGGTAGCCATAGCCGTAGGCGAGCTGTTGCATAAAGTGATCGGTAGGTTGCCACTTGGCGAAGAGACGTGGCGAGAGAACGCTTCGCTCGAGAGTGTTCAAAAATTTCCATTCACTCTTCATTTTTTTCGAATCGAAGGGCGCTGGAAAGCTCCCAGTTGTAAGGGAGAGACCACTCATGCTGAGCAAAAATTGAATAGGCCGTATAATCAAAATCGTCTTTCGGGATATTATTGGTGTCGTACATAACGACGGATTGGGATCGTAGCGTTTCTTGACGAGCCGAAGTCCCGAGGAGCAACGTCTGGTTCGTGGTCAGTTGGGTTCTCCATCGAAGATCAGTATAAAGTGTTAGGTCTTTGGTTTTGTAATCAAAGGCATGGAGGTAAATCGAATCCTGATTGTAATTGGCGCCTCCCAAGTTCCACTCGAGTGTGGAGGTGGAGTCTAGGATTTTGATCATCTTCGAAGTCAGTTCGGTTCTTTGGACTTGCACTCGTTCGCTGATCTTAGAGATCTCCCCGATATAAGGTTTTCGGACATCGCCATCAACGAAATCATTTTCACTGGCTTGGAGAGAAATGGGTGATTGGAGACGGAAGCGCGCCATGTTGCCCCCTATAATTTCTAAATCCGCGAAACTCAATCGGGTGGCCCACTGAAGTGTATCGGACACGTTCACGCTTTGTTTTAAAAATAAAGAATAGCGATTTCTCCAGGGGCTTTCCGACATTCCGTTGTTGTCGACGTCCCATGGATTCTGCCGACTCAACTCTCCGCCCACGGAAAGTTTGTATTTCTTCGACTCCGAAACATAATTATTCAGAAGCTCAAAGATACGACTATTGTAAGTTCCGTAAGAGGCGGTGGCTTTCGCTCCGGATTCGGTGGGGCTTAACGTAATGATGTTGATGGTGCCGCCGATGGCCTCGGGATTGAGGAGCGCGCTCCCGGTTCCGCGCATGACTTCAATCTCGCCCACGGACTGCATAGGAATGGCGTCGAAGCCATAAACCGACGTCACGGCGGAGTACAGAGGAATTCCGTCAATCAAAACCGATGTGTGATCTCCCCGGAGTCCGTTGATACTGATTCGTTTGGCGCCACAGTTGGCGCAGTAGTCTTGGCTGTCCACACCCTGCATCCGATCCACCGCTTCGTTGAGCGTGGTCGCGTTGGACTGATCAATATGGGCTTTGTTGAGCACTTCGACGCGATCGGTGGTGTCATGCCGATGAGAATCAAAAAAATTTTCGGGGGTCACAAGAATTGTATGTAAGGGCTGGGAATGATCATGGTCGTGATCATGGGCGTGTGATAGCAAACCTGAGACAATTAAAGTGACGAGAAAGCTCATTGGCCCTTTTTGTTAATGCAAAACTGTTGCAATAATAGAATTTTCTCGTCTATATTGTCAATCGTGATAGTCGCCCCACTTCTTTTTTTCATAGCCCTCTTCGCGAGTGCCCCGTCCGGGGCTGAGGAGCCTTTTTCCTACTATCAGGGAAGCTACGAAAACATTAATGATTTCAGCAGCTTCAATTCCTCGAGCCTTCGAGGACGGAACTCTTTGTGGATCTTTTTTCAAGCCCACTGCGAAAGCTGTAAGCGACAGTTTCAGAGCCTATCCTGTTTGCCGATCACTGCTCCGGTGGTGGCGGTTGGTTATTGGGGAACTAAAGAGACGTTGCAGAAGGAATTGAGAAGATACGGGCACCGTGGTGCAGCCGTGATGGGCGATAAAAATTTGGCCGAGCGAAATGATTTCAAACAAACGCCCACCCTATTGATTATAAATAAGAATGGATTAATAAAAAACAAATACACTGCGGTCGTTGACTGTAGTGTATTAAAAAAAGAGTTATCTCAATAAAGGAGTCTCTATGAAGTTTTCAACAAAAATTCTGTGTGCGATAATGGCCAGCTCGTGGACTGCAGTCGCCTTTGCTCAACCCAGTTATTTTGTGGGGCAGCAAAAGATAACGTTACAGCAGACTCAAAAATGTTTTATTGAAGTGACTTATGGTACAAACGCTAAACAAGCGTCTGTCCGTGGCATTTTGTTAATTCCTCACGACAACAAAAATGTAGCGGTCGGTCCATTAACTATGAATTACAAAACCATCTCTGGCAAAGAGAGCCTCTACTTCGAGGATAAATCTTCTGGAGCTCCGACCAAGCAAGCTATTCTTTGGGGTTCAGGAACCACGCCTGTCAGATTTCAAGTGGCCGTCCTCGACGGAAATCATTATGATAATCTCTCCTGCGATACCCTTCAGGCACCGACGGCTGAAAATCTCGAAGAGGTGGAAGAGGCTTTTGAGCATTTCGAGGAGATCGGTGGCGGAAACGGCCATAACCACAAGCACTAAGCTAAAATCATCCGGAACTAGAAAGTTCCCATGGAAACGTGAAGGGTGAAGGGCGTCTCGTTGTCATAGATTGGCGACGAGCGCTTTCGATCGAGCTTAAAGCCAAGCTCCGCGCTAAAAGCACCGATAGGAGTTTCTAGACGAACTCCAAACCCTAGAGCATCTCGGTAATGATCTTCGATCTCTAAATTCTTAATATAAACAGCACCACCATCATAAAAGACCAGTCCACCCACACTTCCATAGAGTGGGAATCGCATTTCCGACCTTAAGAGGAAAAAGGTCGATTCCGACGAAATCTTAAAATTTTCTAATAGGCAGCCGCCACAGACTTCCTTAAGGCTTGGAACACGCTCGTTGGTTCTGAGATCATAACCTCGAATCGAAGGGCGACCTCCAAGAAAGAAGGCCTTCGCGGCGGGAACGCCGGATTGGTCCTTATTACTGAGGTTCTCGACGTAACCCCCGCGCAGTGTGTTTACAAAAACAAACCGCTTATTTTTAGTGATTGGGGTGTAAATAGAGTGACCCGCTGTTGCTCGAAAGAACTGAATAAAGTTGGATTCATCATTGGTGCTTCCCAAAGCGGGATCAGCGTACTCGAGTTCGGCGAGGGAATAGGTCCCCGACTTTGGCGAAAAGAGATCATCCCGTCGATCCCATTCGATGGAGGGTCCCACGCTTCCGATGTTGATCGTTTTGCGATCTCCACGATCATCTTTATCGAAGGTTCTCTGATTTGAGAAACGAAAGATGTTCCAAGTGAATTTCAGTTGTCGAGTGTATTGTTTTTCAACGAGGAGACTTAATTCATTGATCTCTCGGATACGAACCTCATCGTCGTCGGTAATGTCGAACACCTCTTCCTCGTGGATGAACGAGACACGGCCACGGAGGCGATTCGCAAACATGTACGGTTCGTAATAACCCAATACGACCTTATTTTCGGGATATCGAATATTTTTAGCCTGAGAGTATTTAACGTCTCCGCGGCCCGAAATCCCTCGGCCTTTCCCGCCTAAATTTTTATAGGAAACACCAAGGTAACCTCTATAAGTAATTCCCCGTTCGTTGGAGAGACCGAGTCCCGAGTTGACCAGGCCGGGATTTTTTTCTTGTACATCCACGAAAACGGTTCGATCTGCGATATCGGTATTGACGTCGCTCATGTTAATCTGAGCTCGCGAAAACAATTGAGTTCTTTCGAGGAATATGGCGGAATCGGTCACGAGATCAGAGGTCAGAACATCACCTTCTGTAATATCGAGTTCTCGCAATATGACTTTCTCTTTGGTTTTACTATTTCCGCGCACCTGAATGTCTTTCACGCGGATCTTTGGACCTTCTTTGATATCATACTTGAGATCGGCAAACTCGTAATCCGTCAAATAACTCACCAGCTTTTCTTTGGGGGTGGTGATCTCGAAATCGAGGAATCCATTCTTTTGATAAAACTGCTTGAGGGCGTTGTAGCTGTTTAAAATCTTTTTAAGATTAAGTGGCGTGTTCGGTTTTAGATCAATCACTTCGTAAAGTTGATTCGAGGTGAAACTCTTAAGTCCATTAAACTGAATGCTGCGAATCTGAGTCAATAAGCCCTCGTTGATCTGCACCGAGATGTCGACGGTGCCGTTGTCGCTCATCTTTTGATCAATAAGAATCTTATTGGCTCGTAAGTAGCCTTCATCCCGGAGTTCAGTGATGAGTAAATCTGTGGCTTTTTGAATATTTTCGTCCACATAGAGATTAGGATTTTTGAGCTCAGCAAAAGCTCCTCGTAAAAGATCCTCATAGTAGCGAGGAGAGCGTGAAATCTTTCCGCTCACTCGAAGATCCTTAATGCGGTACTGGATTCCCTCTTTGACCGTAAAGCTAATCACGTGTTTGTTGAGTTTTTCGATTTGTCGAGATTGAGAGACGACGACGGCCGTAGGGAATCCAAACTGCTTGTAAAGCGATTCTATGTTTTTGGTCAAAAGTTTTTGGTTTTTAATATAATTCAGATAATTTTTCTCAACCTCTAAATACGCCAAGAGGTTGCTCGCAGAAAAATACTTATTTCCATAAAAGACAAATTCATAAGACGTGGTGGATTCCAGAGTAATAGATAATTTCACTAATTTTCGGTCTTCGCTATAGATCGGAGCGATCCGATTGATGCGGGCTTCGAGAATGCGATTCTCGATAAGGGCCGAATTGATACTGTTTTCGATGGTTTTGAGTAGTTCTCCGTTGATCTTCTGTCCAATATAGCTCTTCAAGCTCAGTTTGATGTAGGAATTGAGATATTTATTCTTTGAAAGCACAATGATCTCCTCTAGGGTGCTTGCCGAGCCTTCATTGACCAAAACGATATAGTGGGGAGATCCATTTTTGAGTGTTTCCTTAATTTCAATTTTAACATTACTTAGACCGATCGATTGGTACTTCTCCTCAAGTTTTTTGACGTTTCCCTGAAGTTCGACGTAATCATTGCGGCTGTTGCCACTTTGAAGAATTTTGAGCACGTCTTGTGAAGTGACAGCTTGATTCCCCGCAACCTCTAAATGGGAGGCGTTGACTTCCTCGTGAGCCTCAAAAACGACGGTTTTAGGGTTGATAAGAATCATTCGCACCGAATCGTACTTACCAGTTCGGGTGGCTTCTTTTACGATGTAATCCAGTTCGCTTAAGTTAAATTTCGTTTTTGTCGTTCGGTAAAAGGATTTAATTTGACTGAGAGAATCCGGAGTAAATGAATACTCAGGGGACTCCGCCCAGGTTGTGGTCGCATACATCAATTGAACGAGAAGGAGTATCAAGCGAATCACTTAAACTCCTTTCGGTAATCAAGACCAATCCCTAAGATTTCTGGAGGTGTCTCGATGTTTCCGCGCAATTGATTATTTTCTTCGTAGTTTTCGGTTTGTACGCTAAAGCGAGCTCCAAAATTACGATTGAGGTCGTAACGAACGTTGGCTTCAGCGCGGCTTTCTGTCCCGCCCTGCACACTTCCGGTGGCGGTCACCTTTTCCGAAACTTGGTAACCGACAGACACTTTGGGGGCGGCGACGTTGCTTTCCGAATCAAAGGTCGGTGAGAATTTGACATCCACGCCAAAACGTTCTTTAAACTCTTTGCTCAAAGGGATTTTCGAAAAAAGATCTGATCTGAATTCGACGGAGGATCTTCGTTGCTGAGCTTGCGTTGAGTTCGCCAGCTGTTGAGCTTGAGCTTCTTGTTCTTGGGGAGTTGTTCCCAATGTGAGCAAAGAGATAATCTCTGGCTCTGAGAGAGAGGGTGAGCTACTTAGCTTAAATTTAGGTCGACTCGCGGTTCCCTGAATTAACATTTCGATATCATGATTTTTATAGCGAGTGTCTGCGAGAAGATAAATTTCTGGATCGGGCGGTTCCTGTCCTTTGAATGCAAAAGACGAGTCTACGGCCTTAAAAGTCACATCTTGGAATTTGATCTGGCTGTTTCGAACCAAGGAAATTGTTCCAGCGAGGACGGGGGACGAAGGATCACCAACGACTTTTATTTGTCCCTCGATCTTTCCATCAATCATCGTATTTTTAATTTTAAGTGGTACGAGAGGCGTAATGGTAAGATCTAAGCGAATCGGCGAACTTAAAGTGTCTCTCAGGTCAGGTGGGAGGAAAATCTCATGAGGATTTGAAGAGCTCGAATCTCCTCCGGTCAATTCTTTGGAAATAAGTCCATCGTAGATGTCGTAAGTTCCCGCTAAGGTCAGAGGAAGCCACTGACCGCTGAGTTGAAGATTGGCGTTCCCTTTCGTTCGGACTCCGTTAGGGATATTGAGATCGACCGATTCGAGATGGAGATTTAAAAAGGTCGGGATGTCCTTGGGCCCTTTGATTAAAATTTTTCCGTCTCCGTAGAGCTGCCCGGACGCGAATCGACCCTTCATCGAATTAATAATCAACTGATCTTGATTAAATAGAATGTCCACATCAAGACTCTCAACAGCGTGAGGAATTTGCGGAAGTTTAACAAAGCCGTCATCAATGAAAGCGGACCCCATAAAAGTGACCTTTTTAAAGTCACTCTGCACTTTGAGATTTAACGAAATGCGTCCCTCCAGAGTCTCTAAAAAGGGTGCAAAGATCTGTAAATAGGAGAGGGCGATCGAGCCGGTGATCTGCATATCAAAGGGCTTATCGCTGTTGCTCGACCTCATCGTAAGAGAGCCGGACTCCCCGGAAATGACAAATGGCGAGAAGTTAAATCTGCTGTTGGATAAGAAAAACGTCATTTCTTTTTCGTTTCTCATTTCGTTCTTCTGAAAGACCATACGAATCTCGGGGATAAAAATATACCCACTGATCATGGAGCGATCTTTTTTATTCAATTTGAGATTGAATTTTGAAGTGGTGAAAATTTCGTAGTCTTCCAAGGTTTCTAACTTCATGAGGTTCGTAAGAAAGGGGGCGAGATTGATTTTCTCGATTTGCCCTTCAATTTGAACATCACTTGCATTTGAGAAATCGCGATACTTTAGAGATAGGTTTTCTGGACCTTTAATATCGAGAGTGATCTTTTGGGGATTAGCGATCAGACCACCTTGCAATGGAGACAGCCTTTGTCCAGAGATTTGAAATAAATCTGAAGAGAATTTAACATCTAATTCTGGTTTACTTAGAGGGCCACGGATTTTGCCATCCACCGCGAAGACGCCCTTCGTGGAAGAGGTTAAAGCTTGAGTGTAATCAATATCATCGAGGTAGATGGTGTCCGACTTGAAATCAATCCCATACACTCGCTCCGTAAGATCCAATTTACCGGTAAAGATGACTCTCGACTTTTTTTCCTCGGCAACGAGCTGTTTAAATTCAATTTGCCCGAGGCTGGATTGAAGATCGACATCGATGGTATCGACGTGTTGCTGATCCACCACCGCATTGTAGATGCGCGACTTTACTTTAAATGAAAGTTTCTTCGCGTCCAAAGGACTATCCAGGTTCACAATCGCGGATCCCGTTCCCGTCACCGGAAAAGGAATATCGAGCTGTTTGCGAATGGATTCCTGAGCTACCGCCAGATCGACGAATGGCACTTGAATCTTACCGGATAGCCATTCCTTATTGAGATCGACTTCCAAATTTCCGAGGTATCTGGAGCTCGACAGCGTTCCCTGCATTTTATTGAAGTAAAGAACTCCCGTTTTGAAATTCAGTTTGGTGGATAAATCGCCCAATTTATAGCCATCCAAGGATCCATTTTTTGCATCGATTTGCATTTCAAAAACGGCCGATTTGGAATTCCCTTGAGTTGATCCTTTGATCGCGGCGACTCCGCCCAGCTCGAGAGCCGATATTTTTTTAATCTCATCCAAACTCAGCTGGGGAGTTTCGAAATCGATGTTAAATCCGGTCTTGTAATTGATAGTTCCAGAGCTTCGTCCTTGGGACGTGGGCGTCTTAAGTGCCACCGTGTAATTGACTTGGTTGGCGTCGACACTGACTGTGCCATCACCGCTAATGCTATCGACAGCTATAATTTGGTTTTTGCCGCTGGAGTTGACTTTCGCATCATGAGCTTTGAGAGAGCCGGGACATTTGATGTTAAAACTCTTAAAAGTACCCGCGCAAACCACCGAGCCTGTGGCATGGGCATACGCTGGGATATCCTGACGGATGGCATATTTGAGGTAGTCATGCAGTTCGAACTGCTGAAGGTCGACCTTCACGTCTTGAAACGAGAGTTCGTCTAAGTTCATTTTAAAGTCGGAGATCAAGGCCTTCACGCCGGGCGAATTCATTCTTACTCTATTGGCGATGACCGTATTTTTTTGGGAATTAAAAATTCCCTCGGCTTGAATTTCGCCGATATGGAAGTTCTCAATGGAAAAGTTCACCAAACTGATATCGGACTGCAGGTTGAACTGGTTGACACCGGCGCTCGTGAGTAGGGTGTCTCCTCGCAACTGACCATCAATCATAGCAACAGCCGAAAGATCTTCGTTTTTTAAAAATACCTTAAGTAGCGATTCGATTTTTCGAATATTGGTTTGTAAGCGGACATTGATATTCGAAGAAACAATTTTTTTCTTTTTGAGATCATGCTGAGTAGAGCCCGATGCCAGAATAAAGGAATTTTTTTCTTGGAATTTAAAATCCGAAAGCACGAGATTTTTGTTTGTAAGGAAGAACTGGGTCTCGAAAGCCGCTTTTTCAGTCACACCTTCCTTATTGGAAGTGACGGTGAGGCTTTCGGTTTTAAGTTTACACATAATGCTACGAATATCGTTAACAACTTTGGCGTTGAGCTTAACCGCAAATACTTTGTAGGTGCCAGAGGGCACCTTAAATGTAAGATCCAGATCTGTTTCTGAAAGATCCAGCTGCTGGATGGGTATGGAATTGAGTATTTTATCTAAATCAATCACCGATTCGCCTTGGGTCTCATTGGGGATGTTGGCGATCACGGCCGTGTTGTGAATCGCGAGCTTTTTGATTGTAAAGCGACCCCACAAAAGATGAAAAAGATTCGGTTGGAGCCGAATGGATTCGATTTTGATAGGTTTAATTTTTGATGCCATTTCTTTTTTGGGATCAATGACGATGTTCTGAACGGCCAGCGAAACCGGTAAAAGTTGTACGCTCGTGGATTCGATTTGAATATTTACTGGAAGATTCTCTTTCGCATACTTTTCAATCTCTAGACGTACAATGGTGTCCAACTTTTCGAAATGCCATGAGGAGAGAGCGGCCACCAGCAACCCAATACAAAGCGCGAGAAAAAGAGCGGAGAAGATTTTTTTCTTCACTTCTCGTTCTCCCAATCGCTTAAAAGAGTCACTGCCGATTTAAATTGCGGGCGAATCTTTACAATGTTTCTCAAAACTTGGAGAGCCTCGGCCTTGTGACCCATGCCGTGCAAAACGAGCGCATGGTAGTACATCATAGAAAAAGAGGAGTCGGCTTCCTCAAGTCGTACCCCTTTAAGGCGGTTGATGGCGCTCATCGCGCGGACAAATTTTTCGGCTTCGATGCTGATGATGATTTCGTACCAGATGAGTCGAACATCTCCAGTTCTGTCGGCCTCGATAATTTGGAAAGCTTCGTCATAAAAATCCATGTGGTAAAACATAACCGTGAGATCGACGGCCATTTGAGGGTTCTTTTTTACTTTTTCCAGAGCCTGCTTGAGGAGTCGGGCGCGAAGTTCATCGTCAATATGTTGCGGGGATGCAGTCAGGCGAATATCGTTGGCCATTTCTTTTTTGGACGTGGCGCGAGCAATCACCTGGCGGGCTTGAAACTCTTTTTCCTGACTTAGAATTTTTAAGACTTGCTCGTCGTTGGGATAATTTCTGATCAACTCGTTGAGGATCTTCAGTCGCGGCTCTTTGAGTCCTTGTTGTTTTGCAAATTCCAAAGATTTGAGCAACTCGTCTCTCTTTTGATCAAAATTCAAAAGCACAGTCTGTTTCGTTTCATCCCAGAGTTGCGAGAGTCGGGAATGGTTGACGCGAAACTTGGCAAATTCCTGAGTCGATACTCCCGAACTGAGAAATGCTGCAAGCTCATCTTCATTGAGGAGGTTCACCCGAATCAGGATTGTAAAAAGTTGAGTCCAGGGAATCATTGGATCTTCGGAGTTCATTTCTAACCGAAGGACAGTGAGAAATGTTTTGTACTGTTTGGCATTGTACAAAAAATAAAAAATTTCTTTTTTCTGTTTCCGAGAAATGTTGTCCCAACACAGGCGTAAAAATTCAGCGGGGTTCGCCGGCGAGTGAAGCAGTTGAATGATGACCAAATTGGGAGCCACAGTTGTTCCTAGACGCTGATCGAGTTGTTTCTCTATAGTATATTATCGGCTAGCGTCATAAAATTGGGGAGATTTCTCGCCGAGATCACAACCTTTCTCTAGCAAAATTCATAACTTAGATAGGCAAAAAAAGCCTCTGTTCGAACGTCCTAGCTCGACCGTGCAAAGTCTAAATTTTTACGACTAAGTGCCGGAGAAAACTGGCCGAACAGCCAGTCCAAGTTGGTTTCTATTTTGATTCGCTAGAAGAAAGTCGAGGGATTTCCCTCAAGATGACAACTTATTTAATGTTCGCTCGTTCGATATATTCACCGGTGCGAGTATCGATCTTAAGGCGGTCACCTTCAGCCACATGAAGCGGCACTTGCACCACGTACCCTGTTTCGAGAGTGGCGGGCTTAAAGGTTCCCGTTACGGTGTTCCCTTTAAATCCAGGGTCTGTTTGAATCACATGAAGATAAACAGAGTTTGGCGCATCGACACCGATGGCGCGACCGTTGAAAAATAAAATCGTAACTTCTAAGTTTTCCGTCAGATAATTTTTAGTATCGCCAACAGCATCTTCATGCATCACGTGTTGCTCGAAATTTTCTTTTTCCATAAACACGTAGCCGGCCTCTTCTTTGTAAAGATATGTGCAATCTTTGGTCATCACATCAGGAACTTCAAATTTTTCGCCGGATTTATAAGTTTTTTCGAGGTTGGTTCCCGTAATCATGTTTTTTAATTTAGTACGCGTGAATTGATTCCCTTTTCCTGGCTTCACGTGCTGGAAATCAACGATGGAGTAAGGTTGCCCATCGAGTAAAATTTTAAGGCCTTTTTTAAAATCAGACGTACTGTACATGAT
This sequence comes from Bdellovibrionales bacterium, assembly GCA_019750295.1. Lineage (NCBI taxonomy): Bacteria > Pseudomonadati > Bdellovibrionota > Bdellovibrionia > Bdellovibrionales > Bdellovibrionales bacterium. The sequence continues at coordinate 65,594 of JAIEOS010000002.1, forward strand.
ACTTCCTTGAATATATTGAATTCTCTATTTGTCTTGAGAGAGGGGAGTTGGTCAACTCTGGCGTGCCAATTCAATGCGTCGTAATAGTCGCGAAAGCAGCCTTTTTTTGATCTGGAGCACGTCCATTTGGAGATTGAGGTTATCTTTGGCCTCATCGGATTGAAACTCGTTGATCACATTGAGTTGATGTTGGAGCACGTCGGAATCGGGCCATTTCTGTAGAGCCATCTTGGTGTATTTTTCGGCCTTCTCAATCTCATTACGCACGATTAAAGCTTCGATAAACGCGGCCACGCTTTCCGGCTGACTATGGGCGATCAACGATGAGTCTTCCGAGGGAGGGAAGGACTTTTCGCTGTAATTTTGAGCTTCGAGATACTCCCAGGTGCTGATAAATTTTTGAGCAGCTTCATCCTCAGGGCTTAAGAAAAGGACATATTTATAACTCTTGAGGGCCTCGGCGTATTGGTTCAGTTTGATCAGGCTGAGGGCGTTTAATTTGTGAGCGAGAATGTTATCCGGCTTGAGCGTAATGGCCTTTTTAAAGGTTTGCGAGGCCTCGTCATAGCGCTTCAATTCAAAAAGAATTTTACCGAGAGCCACCAAGCCTGAGGGGTATTCCGGGTTGTACTTCACCCCTTTTTCGCAAATCTCCAGCGCCTGCTGTAAAAGTCCCATTTTGCGATAGGATTCGGCCAGCGGCGCAAAAACTTTCGCTGCGGGCTCGCGCATTAAGATCAACTGGTATTCTTCGATGACTTTTTCGGAAAGCATTAGAGTCAGAATGACATGAGTTGCGCGATCCCTCAATCCCAAATCCTTGTTTTCCCCCGAAAAACACTGGTAAGGTAGACCCCTGGAGGCCTATGATAATTTTGGGAATTGACCCAGGCACGCAGGTTTTGGGTTACGGGGCGATCGAGAAAACGGGAAGTAAAATCTCCTACGTGGATCACGGCTTTCTTCGCATCAAGCAAAAAGCGGATTTCGTTCCGCGCTTATCGATCATGGCGCAAATGGTCTCGGACATGGTCGCCAAAATTAAGCCCGACATCCTTGTCATCGAAAAGATCTTTTTAGGACGCAATGTAGACAGTGCGTTTAAATTGGGTCATATAAGAGGGATCTGTATTTTCGAAGGGCAAAAGCTCGGGGCCGAGATTGTGGAGTACTCGCCACGCTCAGTGAAGCTGGGGATTACCGGCTCGGGGAGTGCATCGAAAGAGCAGGTGCAAATGTTGCTCTATTCACAGTTAAATATTCGCAACACCGCACGGGCCGAAATAACGAACACCGATGCCTCTGATGGGCTCGCTTTAGCGTTTCATCACGCCGGGCAAATGGATGTTCTCCGAAAACTCAGAGGGTCGGGAGTGGAATTATGATTGGATATGTCTCAGGAGCCGTTAAATTTATCGAAGCCAACAATGTCATTATCGATGTGAACGGCGTCGGCTACGAACTCACGTGTTCGGCGAACACTTTGATGGACACCAAAAAAGATGGCAGCATGGCGCTTTGGGTTTACACCCATGTGCGCGAAGATGCCTTACAGCTTTACGGTTTTTCTTCCAAGGTGGAGAAAAAACTTTTCGAAAGCCTGCTTAAAGTGAACGGCATCGGGCCTAAGATGGCGGTGACGATTCTCTCTGGGGCTTCGCTGGATAAAATCATCGATGCGATCGAATCCAAAGACATCAAAACCTTAACCGCTTTCCCGAAAGTGGGTAAAAAAATTGCCGAGCAAATGATTCTGACTCTGAAAGGCCAGCTTGTTCTCGATGAGTCCAAATCTCCGCAAGCGCAAGCTCACGAGGATGTTCATTCGGCATTGATCAATTTAGGTTTCCGCAGTGCCGACGTTCAAAATGTGCTCAAAGACTTAGGCGGCGATATGACGTTCGAAGATAAACTTCGCAAAGCTCTTTCGACGTTGGGAGGTCATCGATGATCGAAAACGAATTTCGCGACGAATTGACCGATCCGCATCGAGAAGATGGGGACCGCTATTGGGAAAACACCCTTCGTCCCCATCAGTTTGATGAATTTCCAGGTCAAAAGAACATCGTCGAAAAATTGCGAATTTATATTCAAGCGGCCAAAAAGCGCTCCGAGCCTTTAGATCACGTCCTTTTGAGTGGACCTCCCGGGTTGGGGAAAACAACTTTGGCGCATTTGATTGCGACGGAAATGGGCGTGGAATTAAAAACCACCAGCGGTCCGGCCCTTGATAAAAAAGGCGATCTTGCCGCCATCCTCACGAGCCTCCAGCCTTTCTCCATTTTGTTTATCGATGAAATTCATCGTTTGCATCGCACCGTTGAAGAATATCTCTACAGTGCCATGGAAGATTTTTATGTGGATATCATCACCGGCGAGGGCTTGGGAGCTCGTTCGATGAAGTTTAAACTGGCGCCGTTTACGCTGATCGGAGCCACCACGCGTTCGGGATTGCTAAACGCTCCGTTTCGCGATCGTTTTGGTATTGCCGAGCGTTTAAGTTTCTACGACAAATCTCAACTTCAATTGATTCTCGGTCGTTCGGCAAAATTGATTAATGTCGATTTGACAGAGGAGGGGAGTTACGAAATTGCCAGTCGCAGTCGCGGAACTCCTCGGATTGCCAATCGATTGCTTCGTCGAGTGCGAGATTTTGCCGAGGTGGAAAACTACGGAAAAATCACTCAGGAGTTGGCCCAAAAAGCTCTCAACCGCATGGAAGTGGACAGCATGGGTCTTGACGAAATGGATCGAAAAATTCTTTCCGTGATACTCTATAAATTTAACGGCGGCCCCGTGGGCTTAGAGACTTTGTCCGCCGCTTTGGCCGAAGACAAAGGCACTTTGGAAGAAGTGTACGAGCCGTTTTTAATTCAAGAAGGTTTATTGCAAAAAACTCCGCGCGGTCGCATGACGACGGATCTTGCAAAATCCCATTGCGCGCCGGAGATATAAATTGTTCTTACAGCAGACTTTAAGAAAAAAAGTAACCGTTAAAGGGATTGGCCTTCACACTGGAGCGCCCTCTGAAATTTCCTTTTGTCCCGCACCTCCCAACACGGGAATATTTTTTGTTCGTCGGGATTTACCCAATTGCCCCTCGGTGCCCGTACTGGCGAAGCACGTCAAAGCGACGGCCTACGCCACGACATTAGGAAATCAATTTTTCGCGGTGTCCACGGTGGAGCACTGTTTGTCCTCTCTTACAGCACTTCGAATCGACAATTTGTACATTGAACTGACGGGCCCCGAGATCCCTATTTGTGACGGAAGTGCTCATTACTTTTACGAGGAGCTCGAAAAAGTGGGAGTGGTGGAACAGGATGAGCCGCGCAAGTACATCTTTGTCCAAAAACCCATTTACGTCGGTAGCGAAGAGAAGCATGCTTACGTGCTCCCTTATAACGGACTCCGAGTGACGTGCACGATCGATTTTCCTCACCGGGCGATCGGCCTGCAGACCATGGACATCGACGTCAACCAGGCCACCTTTTCTAAAGATATTTCAAAAGCGCGGACGTTTGGGTTTTTAAAAGATGTAGAATCTTTACGCCAACGGGGATTAGCACTGGGGGGCAGTTTGGATAACGCCATAGTGCTCGATGATGAGGCGATCCTCAACACCGATGGTCTGCGCTTTGATAATGAATTCGTTCGCCATAAAATTCTCGACGCTTTAGGTGATTTGATGACCTTGGGGCGCCCACTAATGGGGCACTTGGTGCTTTATAAGGCCGGCCACGATCTCATGAACCAACTCGCCCTTAAAATTTTGGAATCCAAGGACTCTTACCGACTCATTGATCTCGGGCGGGAGACTCCACAAACGCTACCGTTTCAGATTCCTTTTCGGGGTTGACGGAGGGTCACTCCTCCTCTAATTTCTCTCCCGAAAGAGCCATCATAGTGTATTTTTACACCCGGGAGGGGTTATGATTATTGGAGTACCTAAGGAAATTAAAATCAGTGAAAACCGCGTGGGCTTAACCGAAGCCGGCGTTAAACAACTGGTGGCCGAAGGCCATCAACTGTTTGTTCAAAAAGACGCGGGTGTGGGATCGATGATCTCTAACGAAGATTACATTCGTGCCGGCGCAAAAATTCTCAACACGGCCGAAGAGATTTATCAAAAAGCAGAAATGATCATCAAAGTGAAGGAGCCCCTTCCTCCCGAATATAATTTGATGAAGGAAAACCAAATTCTTTACACCTATCTTCATCTCGCGGCCGAGCCCGAGCTGACAAAAGTTCTTTGTGAGCGCAAAGTGAAAGCGGTCGCCTACGAGACGATCGAAGACAACAACGGCACTCTTCCTTTGTTAACTCCGATGAGCGAAGTGGCAGGTCGCATGGCCACTCAAGTGGGCGCTTTTTATCTTCAAAAAGATAAAGGCGGAAAAGGAATCCTTCTCGGCGGAGTCACGGGCGTCAATCGCGGTAAAGTGACTGTGATCGGCGGTGGTGTTGTCGGTATCAACGCTGCAAAAATGGCGGTGGGTCTCGGCGCCGAGGTGACGATCCTCGATGTGAACCATGCTCGTTTAGCTTATTTGGATGATGTCTTCCAGGGCCGCATTACTACACTTTATTCGAATGTTAAGAATATCGAAGACTCTGTGATTGCATCCGATCTTGTGGTTGGAGCTGTTTTGATTCCAGGACGAAAAGCTCCGCATCTTGTGACTCGTCAGATGATCTCCAAAATGTCTCCGGGCAGCGTGGTGGTCGACGTTGCAGTTGATCAAGGGGGATGTATCGAAACGTGTAAGCCGACGAGCCACGTGAATCCTACATTCGAAGTGGATGGAGTGATCCACTACTGCGTACCGAATATGCCAGGTGTGGTCGCAAGAACTTCAACCTACGCATTGAACAACGCCACTTTTAAGTACGGGTCTATGATCGCGCAAATGGGTCTAGAAGACGCGCTTCAAAAGTCGCCGAACCTTGTTAAAGGCGTCAATTGCTACAAAGGACACGTGGTGTACGAACCCGTCGCTCGCGATTTGGGTATGAACTACAAATCTTTAACAAGCTTACTTTAATTCGAGAAGAGAGCTCACCAGTGATTCACTTAGAGGCCGGTATTTACGTCCGAGTACAAGAGTCAGAGGGAGCTCCTCGTCCTAAACCACTGGAGTCCGGTTTTTCATTAGACCGGGCTTACCGAGTCATGGGCATTTTTAATCCGTCCGAAACATCCGAAGCTTTTCTTATTTTGAGCAATGATCGCGATGAAATATGGTTTATCTCCAATCGCCACGTTCGGGTGGCCTTTATTAAAAAAGATTCCGAAGAGACCACGATCAAAATCTAATTTAACGAAGCATTAAATGAATGTTTCCGAACTCCTCTGTTGAGACGAGGGGAGTGCCATGCTTTCGCAACCGATCTTGAGTTTGTGAGTGCGGGTGCCCGTAGCGTTTTTTCCGGGCGCTGACAAAAGCCTGGGGAAGTTGAGGGAGCGCATGAAGAAGTTCGAAGCCACTACTGGTCCGGCTTCCGTGATGTCCCAGGATAAGATATTTCACTTTTGTTTTTGGGAGTCGAGCTGAGATTTTTTTCTCCAGCGCCTGGGGCGAGTCTCCAGTGGTCAGAAAAATTTCATCTAATACATAAGCGCGACTCTGATTCTCCTCAAATATCTCCGGTGTGAAGAGAGGTAACAGTTCCCTTTTCGTATCTCGTTGGTCTCCCAAAAGGGAACTGTTACCTTTTGGGCAAGGAGACAGTGTTTTAAGAAGCTTTGTTTTTTTGAGAGGTAGATTGGGAATATTTTCGGCGAGGCAGAGATGGTCGGTGGCGGTCTTTAGTTTTTTAGCGTAGCCCATATGATCCCAGTCGTAGTGGGTGAGGAACAATTCATTCCGTTTATTTTTGCAGAGTCTTTGCACTCCAGCGAACGGGAAGGCGCGGTCGCCTCCGGCATCAATATGCTGGCATGACTTACGGGAGACCCGCGTGATCATTTGTCCTTGGCCCACGTTCCAGATGACGATCCGTTCAAAAAAGTCAGGTGAAATCGAATGGGGAAGAAGAAGCGCCATCAGAAAAATTCTCATGGCAATTTCCCCAGCTCGTTCAGCCGCTTCTCAGGAGTTTCTTTCCAGAGCGGGAGTAGTTGTAATAGAATATGAAGTGCAGCGATGTAGGTCCACATCGCGGTGATCGTAGGAGGGGAGATGGAGGCCGAGTTCGACAGCCGGGGCCCCAGATCAAGTAAAAACAAGAAGCACTGCCACAGAGGCTCGGTGATACTGTTCAACCCCGGAATTAAAAACGTCAGCACCGATGCGGGGAAGAGACCGAGAGAGAAGAGAGGTGAGATCAAAAAATTGGAGAGGATCGACCATGGAGACGTATTTCTTAGAAGCGGCCACATAAAGCAAAAGATGAGACAATGCTGGACGAACAGTCGGCGCGTAAAACAAAGAGTGAGCGATGCTGTCCAACTCAGCACAAATGAAAATGAAAAGAACCAATCTGGAAACAACAACAAACAGGCGATTCCCGTATAAAACACCACTTGCTCCTGAGTCCAAAAAAGATTCCTTCGTGCGCTAAGTTCCGAGAGCGTGAGCTGCAGAAATGATCGCGATATGGGAGGGCTTAAAAGGCACATACAGGCGTAGGTGAGAAGCCCAATCCAATGCCACCTCCGAGACTTTAAATTCAACCTCGCAAGGATTCCTGCGATAAAGATTAAATGAGAGCCGGATACGATCAATAAATGGTAGAGGCCGGTATCGAGGAAGATTTGCACGGTCCTATCCGTGCGGGGAAGAGAATGCCCGCAAATCAAACCATTATAGAACGACGGTAACTGATTTTGCGTGATCCGATCTAAACAAAATTGGTGAAGTGGATGTAGGAATTTTAACAATTCTGTTAAAGAGAATTCTAAAGTCCAACAAATGCGTAAAGTGACGAGGGCAAAACAAACGAGGAACATGCCATCAATGCAATATAAATTTGCCGCTCAAATCCAAATTGAGCACAGCATTAATAGGCTTGTCCGAAGCTCGATTTAAGAACTTAAAAAAGCCACCCTACTTTGAGGGCTCAATTGAAAATATATTTGTAATTTCAATATTTTACATATGAATAAGAACTAGGCAAATCGCTTAAACACAGTTGTATCAAGGCTTTAATCTGATTCAAAAGCTGAAATTCCACATTAGATGTGGATAAGTCTAGTTCACGAAAAAAATTGAATGGTTTTAATGCAATAAGCTCGGTCTTGGTTGGGGTTTTTGCCATTTTTAATGGCATAGGACGCACTTTACCCTAGAATGGAATTTGCTCTTAATCAAAGCACGTGAAAAATGAAAACTATGAAACACATTTTCTATTGCAATCCCGTTTTTGAGATCCTATTGTTGATGTCTTTTTTCGGTTCTTTGGCAGTTCACGCTGAAGTGGATGAACAAAGAAACAAATCTTTAGAAGATCGTCTCCACAAAATTTATGAATCCAGTTATTCGCGACCGGTCGCCGATGGTGAGTGGTTTAAAATGATGGAGGGTGTGGAGCAGCAAACCCACATCGTAAAACCTAAAGATACTTTGTGGTCGATCAGTAAAATTTATTTTGGTGATGGATTTTTTTGGTCCAAGCTGTGGTCAGTGAATAGTCGCATCACCAATCCTCATCTTATTTTTGTTGGCGACCAAATTCATTTTACCGTTGGAGGACCCAGTCGTCCTCCCACGATCAACATAAAAAAAGGCGAAGGGCTCACCTCTGTTGAAGAAGATGGCGGCGAAGGTGAAGACGAGGACGGTCTCGAAGAAGTGGCCGAAGAGAGTTCCATCGAAGTCACTCCGGCCCAACGGAAAAGTCAGCCCATTCCTCAAATATTTGCCAATAGTGTCGACCTGCGCGAGGTCAAACCTCCTAAAAGAGAAGTGACAGTGGTTCCGCGCCCGGTGCGTGAAATCAATACGGTGATCACATTAACTTCCGATATTCTATCTGAACCGCCAAAAGTTTTCGGAACTATAGTTTCGGTGGGAGTGGCCCGAAAGATTTCGGGGCAGTATGGTAAAGTGATTATTAAAGCGACTGACTCAATGAGCGTCGGAGATTCTTTTTCTATCATAGCTCACCAAGACTCAAGGGTGGATCATGGGTACGAAGTGAAATTACTCGGAACCGCTCGGATCACCGGACAAACCGAGGATGGAAAGTATTACGAAGCTCTGGTGACGAGCCAATTTGGCGAAATTCAAAAAGCATCATTGATCTCAGGTTACCAGGTTCAAACCGTAAAGATTGATGGGGGCGGAAGTGTGGGTAACACCGCTTTCACTGTACTTTCCGCGAACGAAAGAATTCTGTGGGGCCGAGAAGATATCGTTCTTTTAAAGGCGACCAGTGGGAGCTTTAATGTGGGAGAGCTGTTAAGAGTTAAGAACTATTTAGATCCCGATTTTAAGGCTTTTCAATCTTCAGGTTTATTGAAAGTCGCAACGGTGTCCGGGTCCTATGCCGCCGCGGTTGTAGTTTATGCCTCCGCCGAAATCACATCCGAAGATACGATCTCCGGAATGTAAGCCCGTCAAATCTTTGTGGGGTGTCTCGTTTATACGTTTTGAGGGAATGAATCGCTTTGCAATACCCCTCGGGCATGACGCCCGAAAAACTCTCCTGTCTTTGTCAGTGGTTAAAACTCGATCACCAACGCTTTTTAGAACTCCTTGGTCACAGTGAGCCTGAGATTTGGCGCTCTTTGAGGGAGCACGGAGAACTTCTTGAGGACGTGGATCTCCGTGAACAACAAAAACAATTGTCTCTCATCTTCCAGGAGGCCAGCCAGTTTCAAATTCTTTATCCTGGCCATGGTGACTATCCCGAGGGCTTAATGCACATCGCAACTCCGCCGGTGTTCCTTAACGCCACAGGGAGTCTCGCGGGGTTAAAATATTCGAAAAAATTAGCCGTAGTCGGTGCGCGCGACGCTGAGTTTCGCCATTTAGAATGGATGGATGAGCACTTAGGTTTTTTCTGTGAAAAGGTCGAAGGATGTCTGATTTCCGGCGGAGCCCGCGGAGTCGATCAAAAATCCACCCATATCGCCGAAAAATACAATTATCCTCATATCATCTTTATGCCGTCAGGGTTGGGTGTTCCCTATCCTAAGGAAATGGCGAGCTATCGAAATCATAAGACAGTAGGAATGCTCAGTGAGTATTTCCCCTACCAAGATATGCATCGATCCCATTTTGTTCAAAGAAATCGACTCATCTCCGGAGTGAGTCGGGGAGTTTTGATTGTTCAGGCCTCTTTAAAAAGCGGAACAATGATCACAGCCCAGTACGCCATCGAGCAGAACAAAGAGGTGGCGACGATTCCTGATTTTCCGGGGAATATGCGTTCGTCGGGGAATCTCGCGCTCTTGCGCGAAGGAGCCCATTTAATTTTAAACGGCGAAGATCTGGTGCGTTTGATCCACTAGCGAATGTTTAGGCGGACTGGGGTCTATTCCAAAAATACACGGTAAATAGGGTGAAGACCAAATTGGGAATCCAAAGCGCGATGTAGGCCGGTGCGATTCCTTTCACCGAAAGATTAGTTCCGATAACGTACATCACCCAGTAGGCCACAATACAAATTACACTGACCACGAAGCCGCTGGAGGCGGCCGATCGGCGATTCGTTTGGGATCCTAAGCAGGCTCCAAGAACTCCAAAGATCAAGCAAGAGATGGCAATCGCCCAACGGCGGTGAAATTCTGAGCTCAGTTTGCGTTGGAATTCCTCATTGAGCCCCGGCTCGCGCAGCTTTCTTCGGACTTGTTGCATGGTGAAAGTGTCGGCGTCGGCGGAGTCATCGTTGCGATTCACAGGTGAGTTGATATTCAATGCGTAGGTACTAAAGTTCACCTTTGTACTGCCCTCTTTGCTCATCTGAAAGATATCGCCGCTTCTGAGTGTAAGGCTGGCGCTTTGGGTAAGAATATCATTATTGGCCGCCACGACTCCTTCTTTAGCGACAATGGCCACGGGAGCTTTTGGGTTGCGGCTGTCAAAAATAAACATATCTTTAAGCGTATTGGTTTTTTTATCGATTTCATTCGTGTAAACCACGAGATCAAAAAAGTTTTCGGAAAAAGTTCCCGGGCTGACCCCACTGATGATCTTCTGATTGCCGATGGCACTGAGTAAACTGTCAAAGTTCGATCGAGCAATAGGACCGAGATTAAATAGTGTTTGGCCCGAAACGATGCAGATGATGATCGAAAAAAACAAAGAGGGGAGAGTGAGGTAGCGAGGAGTATACCCTAAAGCCCGAAAAGCCACCATTTCCGAATCCGCGCTCAAGCGCGAGTAGGTGAGGAGAACTGCAAATAACAAACTCATAGGAAGAATGATCGGTAAAAAACTAAAGGAGAGGTTGATGATCAGTTGAGAGATATGTTTGAGGCTCACATCGTAAACCAGAATGAATTCGGTGAGCTTTAAGAATTGGAACATCAAAAGAATAAAAATAAAGATCATAATCCCGATCATAAAGGTCGGAAGGATCTGGCCTAAAATATAAAGAAAAACGGTGGGTTTACGCATCTTTGGTCCAAATTCAACCTAACATCGGAACTGTTCTGCGTCAAATTTGCCAAAGTCTTTTGCTTTCAAACCAGAACTTATCGAGAATAGGACTTGTGAAGACTATCTTACTCGTTCTCGACAATTCCATAGAGTTTGAGTTTGCTAAAACCATACTCACCAAGACGGGCTTTAATGTTCTGTCTCGCCAATACGGGGCCGACATTACAGCGAAGCTCCATAATAATTTTCCTGACGTCGTTGTTCTTTCCCACTTTGGTAACAATCAAAAGTTGGAGGATTTGGTGAAACTCAAAACGACCCGGGGGGTGCCGAAGTTTATGTGGGTGGGTGCGCCAGAGCGTTATAAAAAGCTCGAAGATGCCACCAAAACCATCATTGATCGGGTGATGGAGAGTCCTATTCAGCCCGAAAAAATGCTGGAGGGGATCTGCGAACTGACAGGATTGTCCTCAGAGGAAATCATAAAGAACTATCGCTCCCTGTACAAATCGTCGGAGGCCAAAGGCAAAGCGCCGATGGCAGCGACGAGTGATCGTGAAGCACGCTATAAATCCATTTTGGAAAACGTCGAGGCCAAAGATATGGTTTTTTCGTCCAAAGAGCTTAAAAAAAGAAGCGATCTCGATGCGGGCGATAAGAATACGACAAATTTGCTCGATCAAAAAAAAGAATTTCTACGAACGCTTTTTAAAAAATAATCCTACGACATCTTTAATATCGGCTTTGAGAAAGCTTTTCGAAGCCTTCTTGTCATCGATATTCAGTGCGCCGAGATCCCGTCGTGCCGGTAAAAAATTGTTGTCTTTGGTCAGACAGTTTTTAAAAGCGATGGCCGCCTTATCGGTTTCGAAATTGGCGGTATGGATCAGACCACGCACATAGTAATACAGGGCTGATTCTTTTTCATCGTTACTGATGGTTTGCAAAATTCGATTCAATGTCATGGTGGGTTGTTTACGATTCTTTGCAAGAAGCCAGATCTGGACCATTTTAAATTTGTTGGATTGCGAGTCGAGGCCTTCCACCTCGTTCAGTTGAGTTTCAGCTGTGATGTAGTCGCTCTTCATTAGGCTCACAATCACCTGATCGAGCAGAGAATCCGCTTTAGACACGTTGGCAAGTTTTTGTTGCGCAAGGACCACCGAGTAGGCCTCTCGGTCGTCGAGAGACTTTAGACCGCGGTAAGCTTCTTGAATCAATTCGTAGATCACTTGAGAGTTCTGTCGAATTTCGTCAGGCTCATTTTGCAATTTATCGGGGTGAAAGTTTTGAGACAAATTGAGGAAGGCTTTTTTCACGTCCGAATCATTGGCATTTTCTGGCAAACCGAGGCGTGCGAAATAGTTTTGGCGCGCCATTGAGGCTTGGAGAGATTTTAGTTTTTCGGTATGAGCTTTCGTATTCTGTTTGGTCTTAAGATTAATCGCAAATTCGCGATTGATAAACAAGATATGCATTATTCTTAAGAGCAGCTCCTCGGAGCACAGGTTGTTCATCAAGATTTCTTGGAAGGTCTTTCCCTCGAGAAAACAATTTATGACCGCCTTATGGGCGGCGATAATGGGCAGTTGAAACGTTTTGTTTTGCTGCGTATTTAATTTTCGAAAAGCGTAGAACATAAAATCTTTGTAGTACTCTTTAATGGGTCGGATGTCAGAAGTGGTCGACCATTTGTAGAGGAACTCATCAGTTTCGTGGGCAGATAGGGAAAAGTGACCTTCCATTGGACTGTTCGAAAGATCTAAAGTGACTTTGGCGGAATCCATGAGAGTGTTGAGTTTGCGAATCGCCACAGACTGCTTGACGTGTTTAAAAATATGAGGGCTTATGTAGTTATTCTTTATGAGGTAACTCTCGGTAAAATCCCTGTCAGGAATTTCGGAAAGATCTTCATCGGCAATAGCTTTCTCGTGGATCAAGTTGGCGCGCACTTGCGCGGGCGAAATTTCCGAATCTTGGAGACTCAATTGCCCCTCATTAAATCCTAAGTTAAATTCACCGTCGGTGGATTTAATATTGAGGACGCCTTTATATTTGTAAAAAATCAAAAGGTTCATCACCATACTGAGCTCGATGCCGGCGATGTCTTTTTGCTCCATGAGCGTTTTGATGATCGAGTTCTGAGTTAGATTCTCTAAGCTAATAAACGATTTGACGGTCGTTGCGGCCTCTTGTTGCGACTCGATTTTCTTGGATGCAAATTCCCCATTGATCTCTTGAATAAAAGTAGAGATTTCAAAAGGTTTAATAAAGAAGGATTTAGCCTGAGTTTTTTTAATCGCGTTGATCGAGAAATTGCGATCTTTGTAAACTCCACTCATTAGATAAATAGCGATGGGCATTGGGGTCGCATCTTTGATCTTAACGGCCAAATCCACCCCGTTCATTTGAGGCAAGAGACAATCTATAAGAGCAGCATCAAAATTGTGAAGTTTGATCAAAGAAAGTGCAGCTTGCGGCTTGTCCGCCCAGTGACACTCGTAGCCCTCTTGGGCAAATAATTTGACCAAAGACTCTGCAAATTTTTTGTCGTCCTCAACAAGGAGGATTTTAACTTTAGAAGCCATCGACTCTATATCGGCGAAAGGACAAAACAATTTGAGATGATTCGATGGGATTTAGAGGCCAGTTTCCTCAATTTGGCCGAAATGATGAACGACTTAGGTCTGGGACATTGACAAGAGCGTTTATAGCATCAAATTTATTGTCAACCCGCCCTGACTTGGCTTAAATAGGGTCTTAATTTTTGAGGAGGATTCCATGGCTAATATTTCCAGTTCAACAGATACCAACTTTAAAACAGATGTTTTAGGGTCTAGCGTCCCGGTCCTCGTCGACTTTTGGGCAGAATGGTGTGCTCCTTGCCGTGCATTAGCTCCTAAACTCGAAGAAGTTGCTAAAGAGTACGAAGGCAAAATCAAGATCATGAAGGTCGATATCGACGCCAACCAGGAAACTCCTGCGCAATTCGGCGTCCGCGGCGTCCCCACCTTGATCCTCTTCAAAGACGGTCAAGCTGTAGACCAAATCGTCGGCAACCATCCTAAAGAAAACATCACGGGAATGATCAACAAGCACGTGTAGTGTTTCTGTGGCTTCTGCTGATGAGATTTTTTTGAGTTTGATTCGGAAAACTCATTCTCACGGCGGAAGTCTCCATCCTTGGATCGTTTCGCGCCCCTCCATGGGCGCGACCGCCTAAAGAATGAGTTTTCCGAATCAAACTCAAAAAAATCTCATCAGCAGAAGATCATAGCCCTCCAGCCTTAATGACCCAAAGCTCCAGAGAAAATTTCGTTAAGAAGCCCCGCGCCTCATGGTCAGTCTCTCGATCACGATTTTCAGAGATCGCGGAATAATAAAAAAAGAAAAAAGTGAGTTTAGCTAAGTGCGAATCTCATCTAGAAAAGCTGACTCAGTTCAAAGTGTGATTAGAAATCAAAACAAAAAAGTGTCAGATAACTCTAGAAGTTGAGCGGCGAATTAAAATCTCAACTACCGAGAGATCACCGAATTTAAACCGAATGGATCCGTAGATAGTTCGATGCTTTGGTTTTTGGATTTGGGATTTTGATTTTTGCAAAAGTCTTCGTTGGCGATCGCGCCCATGGAGGGGCGCGAAAAGATCCACGGACGGAGACTTTCGCCAAAAGAAGACTTTTGCAAAAATCAAAATCCCAAATCCAAAAACCAAACCCAGCAGAAAAGTCGGTCAAAACATGTCTTTCCGGAAATACACACTCGACGCCCATCCCATTCCCACCATGAGCGACAGATTGCTCGATCCCCCATACGAGATCAGTGGCAGAGGCACTCCCACAATGGGCAGGAGTCCCGTGACCATGCCGACATTCACGAAGACGTGCCAAAGGATATAGGCAAAGACGCCGATGCAAACAAAAGATCCTTGCATGTCTTTGGCTAGGAACGACGACTGTAGAATAGAAATGAGCAAGATGGAATAAAAGCCCAGTGTGGCGAGGCTCCCTAAAAATCCATGCTCTTCGCTCAGTACGCAAAAAATAAAATCGGTGTGCTTTTCCGGCAAGAATTCGAGTTGGCTCTGAGAGCCGTTTCGAAATCCTTTGCCGAAGACTTGGCCGCTTCCGACGGCAATCTTCGCCTGAATGCTATTGTAACCGGTACCGCGAGGATCTTTGGTGGGATTTAGAAACGTAAGGACGCGATTTTTCTGGTACTGCTTTAATCCAAAATTCCAAGCCACCGGGACGGCGATCATCGCGAAAACAATGGCGGAAATAATAACAGTGGCCCGGATACGCATGGCGAGAAGCATGGATCCACCGATCATCAAGAGCATCAGTGCTGTTCCGAGATCGGGTTGCTCTGCGGTGATGAGAAACGGGATAAGAATGATGGTTAAAGGTTTAATGAGATCGATAAAGCCAAAACGTTTTTGCGCGGGATAATTCGATAAGACGGCCGCCATCATTAATATAATTGCAAGCTTCATCGTCTCCGACGGCTGATAGTGGATCGGACCCAGATCAATCCAGCGTTGAGCTCCGAGGGAGACTTTCCCAAAGAACATCACATAGAGGAGAGCTAATAGATTGAGTCCGTAAAACAAATACGACAGCTTCACGAAGAAACGATAATCGAAAAGGGTTATAACAATAAATACAACCCAGCCGATACAGAGCCACATGATTTGCGAGCTAAAAACGTCCTGCAGGTGACGAGAAATGTTCGAACTTGCGCTATAGAGATTCAATAATCCGATGGCGTTTAAGCACAACAGAGAAAAAATTAGGTAAAGATTTAACTTTTGGAAAAAGTTTTTATTGCTCATTGAAACTGCAAAACTACGTGACATTTTAAACTTCCGTTTCCGTTACTTCTTAACGTTCTTCTTCTCTTCGGCGGCGGCGACCGCACTGGGATGATACTTCAGGGCGTAAGCATTGTAAAAATCTCTGACGATGGGAACTGCGGCTTTAGAGGAGCAAGAATGCTCCGTCAACACCGCCACGGTGATCTCCGGATCCTCGTAAGGGCCGAAGGCGACATACCAGCCGTGGTGACGTTGCTTGCGCGGGCGTGCCAAGCAATTCCCGTAAACTTGATCCGATGTATATCCTCGAACTTGAACGGTTCCTGTTTTTCCCGCCAAGGTAAATCCCGGAACTTTGGCCCAAGCGGCGGTTCCGCGTTTTCCGTTGGCCACGGCGTGAAGACCTTTTTTCACCGTCGTAAACGCGGCTTCAGAAATATAAAACGGTTCTTTGGGATCATTGACATTTCTCACCAACGTGGGCTCAAATGTCTGCGATGTTTTTTTGATCGGATCAAAAATTTCCTTCACCAAATAGGGTTTATAAACCATTCCGTTATTGGCGATACTCATATATCCCGATGCCAATTGCAGGGGAGTGAGGAGGACATAACCTTGGCCGACGGCGATACTTAAGTTTTCTCCCTCTTGCCACGGTTCACCGTACTTTTCTTTTTTCCACTGGGATGTGGGGATAAGACCCGTGGCTTCGCGATTCAAATCGATATTGGTTTTAGCTCCGAGCCCCAAGGCCTTCGTGTACAGAGCGACCTTATCCACTCCCAGTTTTAATCCTTGTTTGTAAAAGAAAACGTTACTCGACATTTCAATGGCTTGAATGACGTTAATATTTCCTTGACCGGTTTTTGTATGATCGTGATAGGCGCGACCACCAAACATGATAAATGGGGGAGCATTTACAAGGGTGTTTTCCGTCAGGGCTTTGGTTTGCAAAGCAGCGAGGGCCACAAAAGGTTTAAATGTAGATCCTGGTGAGTAGTGATCTTGTATGGCCCGATTGCGAAGGGGTTTTGTGGGATTATTGACCAAGCTCGACCACTCTTCCATGGATAAGCCTTTGGAAAAATTGTTGGGGTTAAATCCCGGATTATTGACGAGAGCCAGAACCTCACCGGTCTTACTAATGGCCACTAAGGCTCCGGTCTGTTCGTGCTTCTGGAAGGCCTCGTAAGCGGCTTTCTGAAGATCAAAATCAAGTGTTGTCACCATATTGACCCCGGACACCGGGTTTAAATCTTCAATATGACCTAAAAATTTTAAGCTCTCATCGATGGCTTCGCGTCCACGAGCATCAACTTTAACAAAAGAGGTTCCGGGTTGCCCACGCAAAGTGCTGTCGTATTTTTCTTCGAGGCCGCTCTTTCCGATAATATCGCCTTTTTTAAGATTCCGTTCGATGGCCTGAGACATCTTTTGATATTCTGTTTCCGAAATCTCACCCACGTTTCCTAGGGCGTGGGCCAACATGTCGTTGTGAGGATAGGAGCGAAAGATCAATTCTTCGATATCAAGACCTTGGTATTCAATCTTGAGCAATTCAATTTTTTGAATTTCATCACGAGATAAAAAGTTTTTGACGATCACTGGATTGTAGGGACCGTTGGCGCGAATCCCTTTTTTAATAGTTGCCAGAATATTTTCTTTTTTCTCTTTGAGCACTGGTGCTAAGGCCTCAGCGATGAAGTCGAGCTTCTTGATGTATTGGGGAGACACGGTGAGGGCAAAGTTCGGAAGGTTTTCCGCAAGGATTTGATTGTTGCGGTCGTAGACAATGCCCCGTGGAGCCTGAACACGAATTTCTTTGAGCAAGTTTTTCTCTGAAAACGTATACAGCGCTGACCCTTGAATAATTTGCAGATAAAACAGCCGCAACATGAGTAGCAGAAATAAAAAACCCAAAATAAAATAGAAGATTTTAGCTCTCTTCTGAAGGGATTTTAATGCGGCATCTTCGTAGTGGATGTTTAACTTCATAATTCGGTACTAAATCTCTCGTAATGAGGTTCTGTCGTTTTTAAGCAGCTATCAATCTTTTGCAAAACTAACAGGAAGGGCGGAATCAACGGCAAAGTGATAAAAAAAGTCGAAAGGTGATCAAAAATATTGAGCGGCGTCGCTGATCGGTGAAGCAAGGAAAAGAAGTAATAGATCAACGGGAAGCAAATCAGGCTCGATGTGGTCAGTAGAATAAAGTCGGACATCGTCAAAAGAGAAAAGCGCTTTTGAGTGAACAGCACTAAGCTCGAAAGGCTGCTCAAACTTAAAAGGAGATAGAAAGGCATCGCCGTCGTTTCCGTGCACAAGATAAAGAAAAAGAAAAGGACCCACATGAGATTTAAAGGAAAAGGGCGATACATCAGTAAATAGATCATCAGGGGGAGCCATAAATTCGGTGTGGGGAAATATCCAAACAATTCGAACCAAACCGTCGTCTGCAGATTGATCGTCAGGAATGTGAGGAAAACAAAGATCACACCGCTGAGAACGTTTTTAAAAAGAATCTTGTTTACGGGCATTATTTTTTTACCGGCTTGATGATCATCACTTCTTCAAGCTTTTTGAAGTCGACGATGGGTTTAAGGAGCGCCAAGTGGCCCACACCTGTTGGGTTGATTTTGATGTGATGAATTATGCCCACCGGGAAACCAGCTGGGAATATGGTCTGGTCACTAGCGGTGACCACTTGATCCCCTTCGGCAATCTCTTGAGGGCGATCGATATACTTGAGTTGGCATTCCTTGTTGGAGTACCCGGTCACGATGCCCCGGGCTCGAGTGCGCTGAATAATTGCATCTACACTCGAAAGTCGATCGTTCACCAAAAGGAGTCGGGCGGAGTTTTCTTGAACATCGATGATATATCCCACAACGCCCTCTGGAGAAACCACGCCGGAGAGTTTTTCGACGCCATCTTTCGCCCCTTTATTGACGAAAAGAGAGTAGTGATCCGTAAATAAATCTTTAGCGGTGATTTTAGCGACGATAAACTGGTAGTTTGGAGTTTGCTCCTTGTAGTTGAGCAATTTCTTAAGGCGCAGATTTTCGTCCTCAATTTGTTTTTGAATCTGCAAACTTGTCATGAGTTGTTTGTTCTCTTGCTCCAGCTTCTCGTAGCTTTTTTTAAGTTCGAGAAGGGAGAGGAACTGACTGGTCGTTTGAGCCACTGAATGGGTAAATCGAGAGTAGTAGGTTTGAATGTGTTGCGACAGGCCGTTGGGGGCGATGGGTAGCGACGAGTTGCGAGAAGCTTGCTGCAATGTATAAATTGCTCCAGCAAAAATAAGGAAGACCGCAGTGAAGAACACATTCTTAAAACCGAGTTTGAAAAACATCATCTCAAAAGCCTAGGCCATATTTCGCTTGTTCTCAAGGAACTTTCTACTTGAAAAAAACAGGTGCATCTAAGACTCTATGACCTGTTCGGATGAGGAGGGTTTGTGTTCGAATCCATGTATAAGACGAGAAAAAAACGCTGGATCAACTATTTTGGTTTCGCGCTGTTTGCATTCATTTGTTTGATGTTTGTCTTCACCGGGTATTCCCCCGATGTAAGCTTTTTGGGCAACCCTAGCGTGGTGGCGCAGGTGGATGGAGAATCAATTGGTCTCAACGACTTCAATCGTGTTTTTGAAAGACAGCAAGAGCAGCAAAAAAATAAAAAGCTCACTTCCGAGGAGCGTGCGCGGTTACAAAAAGAGACCATCGATCTCTTAGTTCAGCGGGCCATGGTCCTCAACTTAGCAAAACGTCAGTCGATCACGGTGGCTCCCGCAGAAATTGCTGACTTCCTCATGCAAGTGCCTCAGTTTCAGGAAGACGGTAAGTTTTCACTGATCCGATACAAAGAGCTTCTTCGTGGACAAGGAATGGCTGAGTCTTTCTTTGAGCAGAATATCGCGGATGATTTAATTGTTCAAAAAATGAACACGTTCTATCAACAAGCCACTCACGAAGACGATTGGTTAGAGGCCCATGATGAGGCCATTGGAAAAACGACATTGAATTTGAGTTATGCTCGTTGGCCTTCGGCGAAGTTTGTGCAGAATGCGGAAGTCAGCGACGCCGAAGTGGCCGAATACGCCAAAAAACATGAAGCTGAACTTAAAAAAGAGTACGAAAAACTGAAAGCCACGGTTTACAACGAGGCCGAGCAAGTGAAGGCTCAACATATTTTGATTAAAACCTCACCGCAAATGCCAGAAGATAAGGCATTAGCTAAAATTAAGCAGGTCGCCGCAGAAATCCAAGGTGAAAACTTTGGAGATTTGGCCAAGAAATATAGCGATGACCCTGGTTCTAAAGCCAATGGGGGAGATCTCGGATTTTTCACTCGGGGCCGCATGGTGAAAGAGTTCGAAGAAACGGCATTCACATTAGCTCCCGGAAAAGTTTCAGAACCCGTAAAGACATCTTACGGCTACCACATCATCAAAGTGAACGATAAAAAGCCAGCGCGTCAGGTGCCATTTGACGAAGCGAAGATTAAAATGGCGATGCAAAAAGCCAAAGACGAAAAGCTGGCCAATGGCGTAAATACCTTCCGCGACGAAGTGGCCAAGGCGTCGGACGCCGAAGTTATGGAACTGGTCACGAAGCGGGGCGGAACTTGGGAAGACACAGGGGCGTTTACGTTAAATGATATGGCGATCCCTAAGATCGGTGGCTCTTTGTTGGAAAGCGATAGTCTGTTAGCGGCAGCTTCCAAACTTTCAGAAAAACACCCGGTGTCTAAGGACGTGGTTGAAAAAGATGGCTTCGTTTACGTTTTTAGATACAAGCCCGTGGATGGATCAAAATCAAACAGCGCAGCTCCACAAATGGCGGGAGCCGATTTCTTTAAAAAATTAATGGCACGTCAAGAGGCCATGGAAATGTATAATTCTTGGATGGCTCAACTCCGCGAAGAGTCTTCAGTTCAAATCAACGACAAGCTATTAGGTTTAAACTAAAACTTGTTTCAATGTGAGACGGTCGATCGACCGTTCTCACCGTGAGAATCGTCACAAAAGTCTGTAAAACCCTTAATTTTTTCCTACTTAGGTCCGATAGGATGAAAGTAGGGATTACTATTTTTAATTCTATTCAACAGGAGACTTGAGTGCGTCGCTCGTCTTTATTTGGGGTTCTGTTTATTCTCGTAGGATCGACATCATTTGCGCAGGACTATGTTGCGGGGGAGATGATCGTTAAGTTTAAAGACTCAGCTCAAGGAAAAGCGGGATTTGCCAGCAAGTCCACATCTCTTGGGGTGAATCTTAAAAAGTCGTGGGGCGTTTTGAATTTAAATCATTTTACTGCCAAGCCCGGACAAAATTTTGAAGCTCTTCTGCAGAACATGAAAAATGATCCCAATGTGGAGTATGCGGAACCCAATTATATTCTCGTCAAGCAAAGCACAGGCCTTGAAGGATCCCCATTAACCAAAGAAGAAGTTCAACAGATGGTGGGTCCATCGGGTGTTTCGTCAAAGTCAGGATTGTCGATGATGTCCTCGGGATACTATCAGAGCGACGCGAACATTCAGGTCGATGAGGCGTGGGCCGTTCTTCGATCCACAAGTCCTCTGACTCCTATCGTCGCTGTGATCGATACAGGAGTGGATTACACGCACGATGTTTTTGTCACAACCAATGCCATTTGGCGAAATAATGCGGAAATCGCAAGTAATGGAATCGATGATGACGGAAACGGTTACATCGACGATATTCGCGGTTGGAACTTTGTCGCGAATAACAACAATCCGATGGATGATGAGAACCACGGGACTCATGTTTCAGGAATTATTCTCGGCGCCACTCAGAATATTTTTGCCTCGTCATTAACCGCTGCAAAAATTAAAATCATGCCACTTAAATTTTTGGACAGTCAGGGGAGCGGTGCCACCTCCGATGCCATTGAGGCTATTTATTATGCGATTGATAACGGAGCGACCGTGATCAACGCATCTTGGGGTGGTGGCGGATATAGCCAAGCGCTTCTCAATGCGGTGATCGATAGTTATAATTCTAAAGTGACCTTCGCGGCCGCAGCCGGCAATGCGGCGACCAACAACGACGCGGCACCGACCTATCCATCGAATTACTACGTTCCCAATTTAATTTCTATTGCGGCCACTCGAGACGATGATCGATTGGCTAGCTTTTCGAATTACGGGAAGAGCTCTGTAAGAATTGCGAGCCCTGGTCAAAGTATTTTAAGCACTTTACCCAACGATACCTATGGTTATGCCTCTGGAACAAGTATGGCCACTCCTCTGGTGGCAGGAATTTTGGCGTTGATGGAGCGGGAGTATGGTTCGCCAATTAACGGTTATCAGGCCGCAGAAATTCTTCAGGCAAACTCCAATGTGGGCGTGGGTAATATTCAAGACAAGGTGAGTTCAGGTGCGCGTGTGAACGTGCTCAATGCCGTTCAATTTATGAAAACAGCCACCGTTGATTCTTATCAGCCAGATTATGCATCTTACGCAGCGGCTCGAGGCATTGCTTCGGGTGGTGATTCGGGCGGCGGTGGTTGCGGTCTCGTTAAAAACGTCAACGGAAACGAAACTGCGGGCGATTTATTGAGTCGGGCTCTGCTGATGCTCATGGTCCTTACTCCTTTCGTCGTTGCTATGGCACTGAAAAGACGTCGCAGCGAAATGGAAAATCGTCGATCGCATCAACGTTATAAGATTGAGTCCGAAGTTCGCATCAGTGTGGGTGAAAAAGAACTCGTTGGTTCTGTCAGTTCGATCTCGATGGGTGGTGTGCGTATTAATACGGAAGCCCTCCTTGAGCACGGCGGCATTATCGAAATGAATATCATGAGTCCTGACGGCAAAGAGAAGCTTCAAGTGATGGGTAAAGTGGTGTGGTCTGAAGAACGCAAAGCTTATGGTGTGGCGTTTAACGAAATGGCCGCAGCGCAGACCTCCACCGTCTCCGGCTGGACCAAAAAGCTCATGAAGTCCTCTTAAAATCTTGATTCCCCTCAGGCCCTTGACTAAGTTCAAGGGCTTAAAGAAGAGGGGTTATAATGAAGCTGATTTTTCTAATACCGACAGCTGTCGCCGTCGGTTTAATTTTGAACGTATCAACGTCAATTGCGGCGTGCACCTACAGTCTCGTTAACACCAAAATTGAGTGGACGGGTTATAAATTTACCGAGAAGACCGGCGTGCCCGGAACTTTTCGTGAAGTGACGATTAACCAGCCGTCCCAAGCCTCCTCGATCGATGAGCTGATCGCCAGCAGTTCCTTCTTCATTAATGCGGCGTCTGTCGATTCCGGCGTTGAAATTCGCGATCAGAGCCTTCGCGATTTTTTCTTTAAAACTATGGCAAGCCCTTACATCAGAGGCTACGTCGAAGGATACGATTCTAAAAAGAAAACGGCATCCGTACTTTTGAATATGAATGGCGTTTCTCGAGCGGAAAGCTTTAAACTGGCAGCCACAAAAAGCGAAGTGACGGCCACAGGAACCATCGATTTACTCAATTTTATGATGTCCAAATCCCTAGAGAGCATCAATAAAAAATGCTACGACCTCCACAAAGGAAAAGATGGCATCTCTAAAACATGGAGCGAAGTGGGACTAAAAATCTCCGCTCAAATTTCAGAATCTTGCAAATCGAAATAAAGAGGGATCATCATGGCGATTAAACAACTGACCGAAGAACAGATCAGAACTTGGACCCTGAAACAGAAAGACGAGTGGTGGCTAAAGAATGTCTACAAGGGGGACATGCGCCAGTTGACCTGGAGGTCTGCTCTCACAGGCGCGCTGCTCGGATCGGTTTTATCACTCACGAATTTATATATTGGTATACAGACAGGATGGACTCTCGGCGTGGGGATCACATCGGTCATTGTTTCGTTTGCCATGTTTAAGTTTCTTTCTCGGTTTCAACTTTCGACCGAAATGACGATTCTCGAAAACAATACGATGCAATCCATCGCAACCAGCGCCGGCTATATGACATCTCCATTGATGGCGTCTCTCTCGGGATATATGATGGCGACAGGTCATATTCCTCCCATGTGGCAGGTCTATTGTTGGATTGTGGTTTTAGCCATTCTTGGTGCTCTTTTCGCTTTCCCTCTTAAAAAGCGGTATATTAATGATGAGCAGCTGCCATTTCCGGAGGGGTATGCGGCCGGGATTGTGCTCGACAACTTGCATTCCTCCGATGCGAAGGAAGGCCTTTATAAAGCGAAGCTCTTAGGAATGGGCGCAGGTATTGCGGCGCTGATCGAGTTTTTAAGAAGTGGAGGGGTTCTTGCGAAACTTAAAGTTCCATTCCTTGCCATTCCTGAATACTGGGACGAGCTTGTTTATAAGTATTTATTTGTGCCGACCATCAATGGAGTTCCTCTCAAAGATCTCACCATCCGTTTTGAAACTTCAATCATCCTGATGGGAACCGGCGCGCTCATGTCCTTAAAAACAACGTCTTCGATGATGTTAGGCGCATTGATCAATTATGTGATCTTGGCCCCAATCATGATGGAAAAAGGGATTATCACCGGCACTGGATTTAAGAATATTTCGATTTGGGCCCTTTGGGGTGGTGCCGCGATGATGACTTCTGCAGCGCTCTATTCGTTTCTCACCTCGGGGAATACATTAAGTAGTATTTTCGAGCTTTTGAAGTTTTCCAAAAAGAAAACGAAGAAGGAAGCCGACATCCTTGCCGATATTGAATTGCCGCTCAAGGTTTCTTTGATCGGTGTCCCTATCTTGACAGTGATTATTGCCATCATGGCGCACGAATTTTTTGGAATCGAATACTGGCTGGGAGTCGTTGCGGTTCCGTTGGTTTTTGTTTTTAGTATTATGGCTGTTAAATCTACCGGATTAACCGCGATTACTCCGGGAAGCGCACTCGCCAAGATGACACAGGTTTGTTATAGTGTGATGGCCCCAGGACAGATGAACACGAGTTTGATCACGGCAGGAATCACTTCAGAAGTTTCTCTGAGTGCGAGCAATTTGTTGATGGATATTAAGCCCACATACATGCTCGGTGGAAAACCACGCCAACAAGCCATCGGGCATATCATCGGGATCTTTGCTGGGGGTCTGTTGTCTATTCCAGTCTTCTATATGCTCTTCCATGGAGATATTACGGTTTTCGGAACCGATAAATTTCCGATGCCAGGGGCCACAGTTTGGAAAGCGGTTGCCGATGTTTTATCGAAGGGTCTATCCGCTCTTCATCCCACATCTCAAATCGCTGTTCTCATTGGTGCGGCGTTAGGAATTCTTTTCGAGATTCTCATTAAAAAAACAAAAGGGAAGTTCCCGATTTCACCCACTGGGTTCGGGATCGCCTTCGTTCTTCCATTCACGAACACACTCATGTTTTTTGTGGGATCGTTGATTGCTTGGTACCTTGAGAGTAAACCCAAGGATCAGCGTACGGCCGCTTACCACCGCTTTGTCGAAAACAAAGAATCGATCGCGGCAGGGGTGATTGCCGGAGGATCTATCATCGGGATTGTGCTTCTCATCGTTGAGACGATGTTATAGGCCCTGTCGATGACATTGATTTCAACGAAAACTCCAAGGCGCGATGGTGTGAGCCTTGGGGTCTTAGTTTTTAAATCTTAAGCTACTTTAACAAAAAACCATTTCATTGATCTCATCTTAAAAATTCCTCAGATTCGAAATACGGAGATCAAAAACTTTGGTGATATCAGAGACTATACACTCAGGTTTTATCCTCCAGTGACGATAAGCATAAGTAATCAGGAATGTTAATGGAGAAATGAGTATGCTTAAGGCACCAATTCCTAGTGATGAGCAAAAAAGAATAGATAAACTTAATGAATATCAAATTCTCGATACTCTCCAGGAGCAAGAGCTTGACGAGATTACAAAAATTGCGGCGCAAATCTGTGATTGCAGAATTTCTTTAATCAGTTTGATCGATACTCATAGACAGTGGTTTAAATCAAAGTATGGGCTTACTACGAATGAAACTCCAAGGGACATTTCCTACTGCGGCCACGCCATAATGAGTGATGAAATTTTTATCGTTGAAGATTCGGCACTCGATGAAAGGTTTTGTGATAATCCGCTGTTTTTAGGGGAACCCCACGCTCGTTTTTATGCGGGAGCTCCTCTTATATCTACCGAGGGCCAAAGAATTGGTACTTTATGTGTCATAGATTCTGATTCGAAAGTCCTTGATGAAAAGCAAAAGTTAATTCTTAAAAGTTTATCTCAACAGATCATTACTATCTTCGAGGCGAGAAAGCTCCTCTATGAAAAACAAAATAATGAATTCTTGCTTAAAGAAGTCCAGAAAAATGCACAGATTGGCGGATGGGAATTAAATGTTAAAACATTCAAAACAAAATGGACAGATGAAGTCTTTAGAATCCACGAAGTTGAAATTGGCGCCGCATTTGATGTCAAAGATGCGATGAGCTTTTACTCTGACGTCGATAGGACGAGAATTCTAGGTGACATCAAAAATTGTATTGAAAACGGAGTGCCATTTGAGTCCGACTTTGAATTCATCACTGCCAAAGGTAATAAGAGGTGGGTTCACTCCAAAGGTTTTGCTAAAAGAGATAAAGAAGGCAAAGTTCAAAGAATTCTCGGGACACTTCAAGACATCACCCATAAGAAGTTAAAAGAAATTGAGCTCAAATCCTCAAAAGAGTATCTTGATCTCGCGCTTGAAGGCGCGGGACTTGGAATCTGGGACTGGTACCTCGCCGATAACTCGGTGAAATTTGATGAAAGATGGGCGCAAATGCTCGGGCTCGACATTAACGAAATTGATATGGAACTCACCACTTGGGAATCGAGAGTTCATCCTGATGATTTAGAAAAGTGTTACGCAGACATTAAAGCATATATGGATGGTAAGACCGAGTTTTATGAGAACGTGCATCGAATGAGGCACAAAAATGGTCACTGGGTTTACATTTTAGATCGCGGAAGGTTCTCAGATTGGGATCAGGACGGCCGACCGATTCGATTCACCGGGACTCATTTTGATGTGAGCGAACTTGAAAAGGCGAAGCAGAAACTTTCGCTTCTCTATCAAAATAGTCCGTTCGGATTCGCCTTCTGTGACATCAACGGCAATATACTGGATGTGAATAAAAAATACGAAGAGATCACCGGATACACCGCGGATGAGCTCAAGAAACTATCACGTTGGGATCTGACTCCAACAAAGTATATAGACGACGAAAATACCCACCTTGAATCTTTGAGGGCCAATGGTCGTTATGGACCGTACCGAAAGGAATACAAAAACAAAAAGGGTGATTTGGTGCCTGTGGAGCTGAACGGATTTATAATTAAAGATTTTGACGGTAAAGCGGGTGTTTGGTCTATCGTCGAGGATATTACTCAAAAGATCGCCCAGGAAAAAGAGTTGTTGTACCAGAAACAATTCGCCGCGCACCACGCAAAACTCGCCTCCATTGGTGAGCTTGCCGCAGGCGTAGGGCATGAAATCAATAATCCGCTCTCCATAGTTAAAGGTTATCTATCGGTTCTTGAGAAGAAAATGGAAAAGGGAAGTGTCAATCAAAGCGAAGTTCAAGCATATCTTGGGAAGATAGATGTCGCGACCAACAGAATTGCACGAATAGTTCAAGGTCTGAGAACATTTTCACGGTCTGATGCGACCGAGGTTTCAGACTTTTCTCCGATTGACGCTATTGAAGAATCTTTCAATATGCTGAATGAGATCTATGAGAAAGATGGGATACATCTTAAATTTAACAATTCGGTGAGGGGGCAATATCTCATTCATGGCAATAGGGGTAAGTTTCAGCAGATCATAATGAATCTAGTCTCTAACGCGAAAGATGCCACGCAAGATAAAGATTTAAGGATTATTAATATAAACATAAGAAATGAAGTCGATAAATTGATTATAGAGGTCGATGATAACGGGTGTGGTTTCCCTGAATCGTTAAAGGAAAAAATATTTGATCCGTTTTTCACCACTAAAGAAGTGAACAAAGGAACCGGCATCGGCTTATCTTTGGTTCATAGCTTTATCAAAGAAATGAACGGTGGAATTCGCGTAGAAAGTAAAGTGCATGAGGGGTCTAAGTTCACCCTGGAACTGCCTGCTCTTTTGGCGTCACAAATTCAAACTCAGGTCCAAACACCCAGCCCAGCTGAGGCGAATGGGGGAGTTCAGTATAAAGCGAATGTTATACTTGCAGATGATGACGAAGGTATTCGTGAGCTATTAGGTGATCTTTTAGAATCGATGGGAATGCGGGTCACTGCGGTCGAGAACGGCAAGGAAGCTTTAGACTTATACATGAAGCATCCCGATAATTTTGATCTCATCATTTCGGACATGAAGATGCCCCAATTGGATGGCCCGAGTTTACTCAAAAAGCTCCGAGAAAATGAACAATTAAAGCAGCCAAAGTTTATATTTATCACGGGTGGAATCAATATCAATTTTGAGGATAAGGACAATGAGCTCAACAAGCTCATCGACGGTTATCTTCTCAAGCCATTCACCGAGAGTAAGGTTTATGAAATCTTAGAGAGATGCCAACTGGTTGAAAAGATGAGAAAAGTGTCCTGAGTCCCGACCGGCTGCTCAGCCGCCGAATCGCATGGTGGCTCGGGCGAGAATCGAACTCGCACACCCGTGAAGGTACTGGATTTTGAGTCCAGCGCGTCTACCAATTCCACCACCGAGCCATGCTGTATCTAAAGGACTAATGGAACCTAAATTATCCTCTTATGGCGATCAAGTATTATTTTCAGGTATGTCAAATCACTAGATAGAAAACAGAATAGTCAAAGTGCCTTTATTTGTCTCTGAGTTCAGTTCCGCTCTGGAACTGAACGAATATTGACTAACGATCTTGTGAGTTTAGATGCACTGGCCGGAACTTGGTATGACCGTTGCTAATAGGACAGGCAAAGCTGACGAAAAAAGTTAGTAAGCAAAGAAGGAGACATTTATGACAAATAAGTTTTTAGCTACAGTATTGGTGTTAATGGCATCAGTATCTTATGCCAATCAAAATCAATATGATTATGAATCGGTTGAAATCAATAACATCTACAATGATGTTGAATCTGCATCGGATATTCGTGATCCGCAAATGGCCCGCAGACCTCATGGCACGAACGAGGCGATCGATACGGCCAACAGCCCACAGATCAATATCTACAACGAGAATGCAAATTCCAACAAACAAGCCCAAAAATCCCACGCGCAGACAGATACGGATGCGATTGTTGATTCTGCAGCCTACTCAGACTCTAAAGCTCAATCCGACCTGAGCCACGACTATATCGAACGCGCTAACGAAATCCGTCGCGCTCGTAAAGATTTAGAGATGGGAACAGAGACAAAAATGATCGAAAAGATCGAATGGTCTCGTATCGAAGACGAAAAAGATCGTAGCGATCGTCTTTTTGGAAATCGTTTAGATAAAAAGAAATACGATAATCACTATGATAACAACTACGAAAATAACTATAAGCCAGAAAAAGAAGTCGTCATCATCGAAAAGCCAACTCCGGTAGTTCCTTATGCTCCAGCTCCTGTTTATAAAGAAGAGTACAAAAATGAAGTCAAATCGGACTACTCTTACATCGCAGACTCTAAGTCTTATCTATCTCCTACTGTCGGTTGGATGACTCATCCTTCGGCAGTGAACGTGGATGAAGCGACTACTTTTGGTATCGCTGCGGGAACAGTTTTCTCCTCAGGCGTAGCTGTGGAAATGGGATTGAACTACGCGAACTTTACGATGGATGACTACGACGTTTATACATTCAACGGATTGCCTGGACAGAAAGAAGTTGACCAATACAGCTTGAACGGTGCGGTGAGATACAACTTTATGGTTGGACGAATCGTGCCTAACGTCGGTGCGTTGCTTGGTTACTCTTACAGAGATTACAACGAGACTCGTGCTTTCAGCCAGGGAACAACATCATCGTCTGCAGTAGATGCAGGTGTAAGCTTGGGTGTCGACTTCAAATTGACTCAAAACTTCTCACTCGGCGTAGAATATCGTGTCATGAGAAACATTTGGAACGATCGCGAAGACCAAGACAACAATCAAGTTTCTCCATTGTTCTACGGTCCGTATGCAACAGCTCAGAACCGCGAAAAACTCGAAGAAGTGGGTTATCAGCAGTTCGGTGTTAATGCGAAGTTCTCTTTCTAAGTTTAGATTTTAAGTGTGTTATAAGGTGTCCTCTTTAGCTTGGGCCCAGTCAGGATTGACTGGGCTTTTTTTTTAGTCCTACAATAGGTGATGAAGCTTAATGAACACATGGTTGTGCTCACTTTCATTCTTCCCACGATTTTTTCGACGCTTGTGGGACCATCGAGTTTTGCTCAGTCAAAGATCAATAAAAACGCCCCGGTGCTTATGGCGGCTTTGGCCAAAGTGGGTGTAGAGGTTTTGACCACTCGTGATCTTCAGATTCATCAATTTATCAATGAGTCAGAGCCGCTTTTTAATGATTACGTCGACAAGAAGGAGCCCCTCAAGACTCTCGTTTGGGAATCGCTCATTTATTCAGAATCTAAAACCACCCTCAATCAGACAGTGTCCGAAACCGAAATCAAAGACGCTGCCGCCACATTTTCTAAGAAGTATGCCAAGGATAAGCTGTGGACTTCGCTTTCGGTGAGCGAACGGGATTTAAATATGGCAATGGAGCGCCATCAGTCGGCAAAAAAGCTCATGGGCCTAAAGATGCCAACGGATCTGATCTCTATTACCGATAAAGAGGTCGAAAACTACTATGCTCAGAACAAGTCCCAACTCGGCCATCGACCTTTAGAAGAATCACGGGAGCAGATTCGTAAAGGCCTCAAAAGTATCAAGGCGCGTGAAAGGTTTTCGGAGTGGATGCGGGCCCTCACCCGTACACATTCAGTAGAGTATTTTTCCGGCGTTCAGGTGCAATGATGATATTTAAAGACGCTCAGGCCCTAAAACATGTGGAAGCCTGGGTGGAGGGCTTAAATTTTAGTGATCTGAGCCTTAAAAGTTGGTCTGAGGCCACTTTGACCGAAACACTGCGCACTTATAATTTTGTCTTTTTGGGCGCGGGTGGTCAGCCAATGACTTCCTGTGTAGTTTTTCAGGAAATGGGCCCGGATCTGTGCGAGGTCTTATTTTTAGGGACCAGTCCGGCCTATCAGGGGCAGGGCCAAATGACGGAATTGTTAGAGGAATTCATTCATCGGTGTCCATATGACCGCATCTGGCTCGAGTGCCGAGCTGACAATCTGATTGCCCAAAATATTTACCGAAAACTGGGCTTTGTCGAAAACGGTCAGCGCCCGAACTACTATCATGACAGTACTCCTGCGATTTTATTTACCTTTTTTAGGAAGCATCGTTAAGAAATATCGACGGAAGGGTTGCATTTTCCCCCCGCATTTGTTACTACTGAGTCATTCGTTTAGCCCCTAGTGGGGCTTTTTTTTTACTGAAGGCGGAGTTGTTGAAGCTCTGTCCTTAAATTATAGGACCGTATAGCCTTATGCATTTGAACTTAGAAAAGGTAACGTCCTTGGCCGAATCCGTGGCCACTCCTCTCGGTCTGCGCGTGTATCATCTGGAAATGGTTGGAAGTGGAAACGGGAAGATCCTGCGGATCTTTATTGATCGCACGCAACCGCGTGCCATCGATACAGCAGCTGAGACGGAAGTGATTGAAGAAGAGGATGTGAGCATTGAATCCAGCGGCGACGTGAATAAAGTGTCGCTCAAAGATTGCTCTGATTTTTCGAAAGCATTTAGCGAAAAGTTAGATAGCGAAGACCCGATTGAAGGAGCTTACCATCTCGAAGTCTCCAGCCCGGGTGTAGAGCGCGTCTTGGTAAAAATGTGGCACTTTCAAGAGAGTGTCGGCGAAAACATCTACGTGCAGCTGAATAAGCCTCTGGCGGATATCAGCAACGTGGATCAGAAGCACGGAAGTCGCAAAAAGATCACGGGAGTTCTCAAATCTTTGAGCGACGAAAAATTGAGTATTGATTTTGAAAATACGAACGTCATCGTTCCTTTCCAAAATGTTTCAAAAGCCCATGTGGTTTTTGATTTTGGTAATAATACGATTGCGCGCAAACGCGCGACAATGACCAAGGAGTAGCCAATGGCAGAAGGTATGTTTTCCGATCTTAACAGAATGATCGAGCAGCTCGGTAAAGACAAAGGTATCGATAAAAAGATCGTCATCGATGCAGTGGTGCAAGGGATGTTAGTTGCTGCACGTAAGATGTATGGAACTTACAGAGATATTGAAGCATCTTATAATGAAGAGACCGGCGAAGTAGAGCTTTTCCAGTTCAACGAAGTGGTCATGCCCGAAGATTTCGAGGATGAAGAGATTGAAATCACTATCGAGGAAGCTCGAAAGCTCGATCCCGAAGCTCAATTGGCGGATCATATCGGTATTAAACTTGAGACTGGCGACCTTGGCCGTATTGCTGCCCAAACTGCTAAACAGATCATTATGCAGAAAGTTCGGGACGCGGAACGCGACATCATCTTTAACGAATTCGAGAATCGTAAAGGTGAGGTAGCTTCAGGAATCGTTCGCCGTGTAGAGAGAGGTCATGTGGTTGTCGATTTGGGCAAAACCGAAGCGTTGATGCCTCCTCGCGAGCAAATCCCAGGGGAAGTCTTTAAGCCTGGTGATCGTATTCAGGGTCACTTATTAGATGTTCGCCAGACGACGAAAGGCCCGCAGATCATTATGTCTCGTGCTTGTAGTGATTATTTAATTAAATTGTTCGAAGCCGAAGTCCCTGAAATTTACGACGGTATCGTGCAAGTCATGGCGGCGGCTCGTGAGCCCGGGGCTCGTGCGAAGATCGCTGTCACCAGCAAAGATTCTGCGGTGGATCCCGTGGGAGCTTGCGTAGGTATGAAGGGTTCTCGCGTACAAAACGTCGTGCAAGAGCTTAAGGGCGAAAAAATCGATATTATCGAGTGGGACGAAGATATCACTCGTTTCGCGTGCAATGCTTTGGCTCCGGCCGAAATCTCGCGCGTGTTTCTCGATGAATCGAGCAAAGAGATGGAAATCGTCGTTCCAGATACTCAGTTGAGTTTGGCCATTGGTAAGAAAGGTCAGAACGTTCGTTTGGCTTCGAAGTTAACCACTTGGAAGATCGATATTCTTTCTGAGACGAATGCATCAGCGCGTACGGCGGAGTCTATCTTTAACCTTATGTTGATTCCAGGCATGACAGACACTATGGCTCAAAACATTTTCCAAAGCGGTTTTGGCTCGTTCCAGTCTATTGCTGAAGCGGATGTGAAAGAGGTCATGGCTATTGCGGGTTACGACAAAGAAGAGAGAGCGCAGGCGCTGATCGACGAAGCGAAAAAATTGATTAAAAAATATCAAGACGAAGGCATCGAAATTCCTAAGGCTCCAGTGATGGAATCAACAGAAATTAAAGGTGATGCGAAATCTCAAGCCGAGCAGAAGCTTAAACAAGCCTTCGCTCAGCTTAAAGTACAAGAAGCTGATGAAGCCGAAGCCGCCGATGCGGCCGCAGCAGCAGCGAATAAAGGTGAGGATTCTGGTAACGAAGAAGCTAAACCAGAAACTCAATCTTAAGGGAGTTCAATTTGACGACGCAGAAGGTTTTTGAATTTGCAAAAGAAATGGGTGTAGAGACCCTCACATTGATGGATAAGATCCGCAAATGGGGCTTGCCGGTGAAGAGTCACATGGCCGACCTCTCGGACGAAATGATCCAGCAAATTCGTGCTAAGCTTGAGGAAGAGTCTCCAAAAGCTGCGGCAGCTAAAAAGAAAGTAACAAAAAAAGTCGTTAAAAAAGCGACAGGGGATTCTGCTGACGCTGAGGACGCCCCTAAAAAAGTGGCGACCAAATCGACAAAGTCGGTGACGAAAACCGCAACGAAAGCTGCGGCAACAAAAACTGCCGCCGCCAAGTCCGTCGCCGCTCCTGATGTCAGTAAAACGGTGATTCGACGTAAAAAGGTGGATGCTGTTGCTGAGGAAGAGATCACTCCGGAAGAGACACCGCAGGCGCTCCCTGAGGACACTCCAGAAGTTTTAGAAACTGCAGCGGAATCCACAGAAGCGGTCAGCGCGTCTCCAGTCGAGGAACAGGCGCCGGAAGCAACTCCGGCGGCGATCTCCCCAGCGGTTGAGCCCGATGTGGTTCCCGCAACGGCAGCGCCCGTAGCAGCTGCGGAAGAGGCCAAAACGGCAATTCCCTCCAATCGTAAACGTGAAATTCCAATGACTCAAGACGGCCCGGTGAGTGGTGTTCGCTCGGCTCGCCGAAATATCGTCGGGAAAATGGATCTCAATCGCGTCAGTCAACTTCCACAAGCTCGTCAGGCAAAACCCACGGCGAACCGAAATCTTCGCACAGGCTTTGTAGCTTCGGCACCGATTGATATTCCTGTGGTTGGAGATGATTTCGATAAACGCCACGGGAAAAAACGCGGTGGCCCTATCGCTCCTGCCGCGGGACCTGGTCCCATTGGCGGTCCTAAGGAGAAGGAAAAAGAGACAGCTCCTCCGACCTTCGTTTCTGCAGATTTCATGAAGCGCGAGATTGTTTTCCAACCGAAGAAGAAGAAAATTTCGGAAGGCTACAATCGTAAAACACAAATTACGATGCCAGCGGCGCACAAGCGCGTGGTGCGAGTTTTTGGCAGCATTAGTGTGACCGAGCTCGCTCAGGCAATGAATTTAAAAGCTCCAGTTATTATAAAAAGTTTGATGAGTAATGGTGTTGTCGCCAATATCAACACGGTTTTGGATTTCGATACGGTCTCATTGATCGCTCCGGAATTTAAGTACGAGGCACTCAACGTGAAAAAGACCGATACCGAACTCCTAGAGTCGGCAAGTTTCGGTGTGGATGAATCAAAACAAGTTCATCGTTCTCCGGTTGTGACAGTCATGGGTCACGTCGATCACGGAAAAACCACTCTTCTCGACTCTATTCGCAAAGCGCGAGTGGCTGCGGGAGAGGCCGGTGGAATCACTCAGCACATTGGTGCTTACCGGGTGAAGACGTCCCTCGGCGAGATCACTTTTATCGATACTCCGGGCCACGAAGCTTTTACGGCCATGCGAGCGCGGGGAGCCAACATCACCGACATCGTGATCCTTGTGGTCGCGGCGGATGATGGTGTGATGCCTCAGACGATCGAAGCCATCAGTCACGCCAAAGCCGCCGGTGTTCCGATCATAGTGGCGATGAATAAAATGGATAAGCCTCAGGCCAATCCAGATCGCGTAAAGCAACAACTGTCTGAATATGAATTACTTCCGGAAGAGTGGGGCGGAACAACGCAATTTGTTCCTGTCTCTGCGATCAAAGGGGAAGGTGTTTCTGAACTCCTCGAGCAAGTGAGTCTTTTGGCCGAAATGGAAGAGCTCACCGGAAATCCAGAGCGTTCAGCGACGGGCGTTGTGATCGAAAGCCGAGTGGAGAAGGGTCGCGGAAACGTGGCGACGCTTCTGGTGCAGGACGGAACATTAAAAGTCGGTCAGTACCTGGTGGTCGGAACGATCGTGACGAAAGTGCGCACGATTCATGACGATACGGGAAAGGTTCTTAAAGAGGCTGGGCCGAGTTTCCCTGTCGAAATCATCGGCTTACCTGGAAGTCCGGGAGCTGGTGATCGCTTTAACGTCACTAAAGACGAAAAGAGCGCTCAAGAAGTGGCTCAGGTTCGCAAAGACGAGATCACTAAGTCTGCCGAAGCCAAACCGCCGACTTTGGACGATCTGTTCTCTAAAATTAAAACCGGTGATCTTAAAGAGCTTCCGGTGATTTTAAAAACCGACGTTGCGGGTTCGCAAGAAGCTATCAAAGGTTTATTTGATAAGATTGCAACTTCCGAAGTGAAACTGAAGCTGATTCACGCCGCTGTGGGTGCGATCAGTGAATCTGATGTGCTTCTCGCCAGTACAACAAAAGGGATGATCGTTGGTTTCAACGTTCGTCCTGATACGGGGGCGCAGGCGGCCGCGAAGCGGTTAGGTGTGGATATTAAAACTTATTCTATCGTTTACGAATTGGTCGACGATATGAAGAAAGCTCTCGGAGGCTTACTGGCTCCCGAAATTCGCGAAAAAGTTTTGGGTCGCGCGCAAGTGCGTGAAACCTTCACCGTGCCTAAAGTCGGCATGATTGCCGGCTGTTATGTGACGGATGGCATGATCACTCGTCAAAGTACACTTCGCTTACTCCGCAATGGAAAAGTGGTGTACACGGGCAAGTTGAGCAGCTTGAAGCGATTTAAGGATGATGCCAAAGAAGTTCAAACGGGCTTTGAGTGCGGTATCGGTATTGAAAACTTTAACGATCTCAAGGTTGGAGACGAAATCGAGGCATTCACACAAGAATCCATTACGCGTGAGCTGTAAAGAGGAGTTTTGTGACTGAAAGTCGACGAGTTCAGCGAGTAGAAAAAGGCTTGCGCGAGATTATTGGAACATATCTCGTGCGCCATTTTTCGAGCCAAATGTTGAGCGTAGGAAACATTATTGTCTCTGGCGATCTTCGGAGCGCCAAAGTGTTTATCAGTCGTATTGGTCAGGATAAAATGACCAAGGAAGAAGTGGAAGTGGTTCAAGAGCACGCCGTTTCTATTCAACGAGAGATTTCGTCACAACTTCACATGAAATTTTGCCCGCGATTAACGTTTTTGAATGACGATGCCGTGGGTTCAGCCAAGAAACTCGACGAACTTTTCGAAAAAATTAAAAATTAAAAACCAAGAGTTTCTGACCCATGCTTAACGGATTACTTCTTATCGATAAACCTTCGAAAATCACCAGCCACGACGTGGTCGCGACGGTGCGCCGTATGA
This sequence comes from Bdellovibrionales bacterium, assembly GCA_019750295.1. Classification (NCBI taxonomy): domain Bacteria; kingdom Pseudomonadati; phylum Bdellovibrionota; class Bdellovibrionia; order Bdellovibrionales; species Bdellovibrionales bacterium. Next base: position 101,816 of record JAIEOS010000002.1, read on the forward strand.
CTCAGCAAAAATCGGTGGGCCACGCGGGGACGCTAGATCCTCTCGCCACCGGACTCATGGTGGTGCTGATGGGCGAAGCGACTAAGCTTTCGAATTACATCCTTAATGGGGATAAAGCTTACGTGGTTCAGGCCAAGATAGGTGTAAAGACCAACACGGGCGATAAAGACGGTGAGATCGAAGCCTCTCAAGAGGTCGCTCCCATCGAAACAGAAAAACTCATCACGACGATTGCCAGTCTCGTCGGAACTTTTCAATGGGCTGTGCCTATCTTCTCCGCGGTGAAACAAAATGGAGAAAAGCTATACGACCTCGCTCGATCTGGACAAGCTGTGACTCCACCGACAAAAGCGATGACGTTTTACGAAGCCAAGTTGATCGACGTTCAATGGCCTCTAGTTAAAGTGGCGGTCCGTTGCTCTAAAGGAAGTTTTATTCGCACGTGGGTGGAAAAATTCGGCGAAGCTCTAGGTACGTTTGCATCCGTGGAAACTCTTCGACGGACCGAATCCGAACCCTACTCCCTCGAAAAAGCCGTAACCCTTCGTAATGCTGAGGGAAAAATTCTGACCGAAACGACCTCCTGGATTCCGCTTGAGGACAGTCTCCCGCAGTGGCCGCAAATCCAGGTTGAAGGGAAAGAAGAAAAACTCATTCGAAACGGCCAGATCCCTTACAGCCTCAAACGAATGCTAGAGATCGAATTCACCGGAAGCCCAGGCGTTCGGGTCAAGAGTGCCCGCAACAAACGCCTCCTGGCGATCCTCAGCCCCACCCCCCATTCCTTCACCATCCAAAGAGTCTTCAACGACTACTAACCCCAAGCGATAATAACCCGCACTCGCGTCGTCACACCCTAAAAACGTCCGTATAAAATAACTAGTGTTTCCAATAACTTAAGTTCGATAACCCCGTAAAATCGAAGATTTTCCTTTGTCTTTAATTTTAAGTGGAATGGGTCTCAAGGGCGATCGCGCCCAAGGAGGGGCGCGAAACGATCCAAGGACGGAGACTTTCGCCCTTGAGACCCATTCCACTTAAAATTAAAGACAAAGGAAAACCACAGAATTTGAACCATTTAAGACACTTTCAGTTGACGCCTTTCGAGAGCATGACTAGTTTATGCGGCTTAATACTTCGGTAGCGACCAGCCATGACGTTACATGAGGTTTGTTGATCTAGGAGGTCATATGGCATTAAGCAAAGCTCAAAACGAGCAAATCATTAAAAAGTTCCAACGTGCAGATTTAGATACGGGCAGCTCTGAAGTTCAGGTCGCTCTTCTCACGTTCCAAATTAAAACTCTTTCGGAACATTTCAAAAAACACCCTAAAGATAACCACGGAACTGTGGGCCTCGTAAAGATGGTCAATCGTCGCCGTCGTCTTTTGGATTATCTTAAACGCACCGACAACAAAAAATATCTCTCTCTCATCGCTGACTTGGAAATTCGTAAGTAATTTTTTACTTTCGTTCGCTTCAGTTAACTAGAGAATCATCACAGGAGTTAGTAGATGAAACAAACAGTAACCACAACCCTAGCGGGGCAGCAGATCACGATCGAAACCGGTCGCATGGCGAAACAGGCCGATGGATCCGTTCTCGTGACTTGCGGAAACAACGTCGTGCTGGTCACGGCCGTTTCCTCGCCCAATGAATCCACTATGGATTTCTTTCCGCTGACGGTGGAGTACGTTGAAAAATTTTATGCCTCTGGAAAATTTCCAGGCGGCTTCTTTAAGCGCGAAGCTAAACCCACTAACGATGCGACACTCACTGCACGTTTAATCGATCGCCCGATTCGCCCGTCCTTCCCTGAAGGCTATCGATACGAAACGCAAGTGGTCGCGACAGTCATGAGTTATGACGGTCAGTATCCGGTGGAAATGCTCGCCAATTTAGGAGCCTCGGCAGCCCTTCACATCAGTAACATTCCGTTCAACGGTCCTACCGCAGCGATTCAGATCGCTCGCGAGAACGGTAAATTCATCATCAACCCCACTCCTGAGCAACTCGAAGCTTCGGACATGGATGTGGTCGTTGCGGGAACACGCAACGGGATCTTGATGGTGGAAGGTGAAGCGCGTTTGATTTCGGAAGCGGATTTCTTAGAGGCGATCAAGTTTGGTCACGCTCAAATGAAGCCCCTTTTTGATATGCAAGATGAACTTCGCACGAAATCTGGAAGTACTCCTAAACGCGAATTTAAACCATTTGTTGTAGACGGGGAATTCCGTGCTCTCGCCGAAAAAGCGTTAACGGCTAAAATCACAGATGCTTTAGAGACGCGCACCAAAAACGAGCGTTACGCAAAATACACTCAAATCAAAAAGCAAGCGATGGAAGAGCTGATCACTCAGCAAAACTTCCCTAAAGATATTCTCGATCTTCGCAAAAAAGAGTTGGGTATCATTATCGAAGATCTTAAGTACAAGATCTCTCGCGCCAACATTCTTGATAAAGGCGTTCGTATCGACGGTCGTGATTTAACGACAGTCCGTCCGATTGCTTGCGAGATTGGTTTACTTCCTCGTGTGCACGGTTCTGGTCTTTTCACTCGTGGAGAAACCCAAGTTCTTGGAACTGTGACTCTCGGAACGGGCGATGATGAGCAAACCATCGACGGATTAAAAGCGACCTACAAAAAGCGCTTCCTCCTCCATTACAATTTCCCTCCGTACTCTGTGGGTGAAGTGGGTCGTATGGGTGGACAAAGCCGTCGTGAGATTGGCCACGGAAATCTTGCGGAGCGTGCTCTTAAGCCGATGCTTCCTGACCATACAAAGTTCCCTTACACTCTTCGTATCGTGAGCGAAGTTCTTGAATCCAACGGTTCAAGCTCTATGGGAACCGTTTGCTCTTCAACCTTAGCCATGTTGGATGCCGGTGTTCCTATTAAGGCGCCTGTAGCCGGGATTGCGATGGGTCTTATTGCCGAAGGCAGTAAAACCGCCGTTTTGACGGACATCTTAGGTGATGAAGATCATCTTGGAGATATGGACTTTAAAGTCGCCGGCACTCGTGAAGGTGTGACTGCGGTTCAAATGGATATCAAAATTGACAGCATCAGCTTCGACATTATGGAGAAAGCTCTTAAACAAGCTCATATCGGTCGTCTCCACATTCTTGACAAGATGGATGCGGTGATTTCATCTCCGAAGGGCCAACTCTCTCCATTTGCTCCAGTGATTCAAACGATCCAGATCAAGCCCGACAAGGTGAGAGAAGTGATCGGTGCTGGTGGTAAAGTGATCAAGAGCATCATCGAAGAGACTGGCGTTAAGATTGATATCGAAGATGATGGAAAGATCCATATTGCTTCGACAGATCCTGCGAAAGCAAAACGTGCGATTGAGATCATCGAATCTATTTGTGCGGAAGCCGAAGTGGGCCGAGTTTATCCAGGAAAAGTGATGAAGGTTGTCGAGTTCGGAGCTTTCGTTGAAATTCTTCCGGGAACTCAAGGTTTACTCCATATCTCAGAGATCGCTCATGATCGCGTTCGCAATGTCACCGACTTCTTAAAAGAAGGCGACAAAGTGGATGTAAAAGTGTTGGAAGTCGATCGTTCCGGTCGCGTAAAACTGTCTCGCAAAGCGATCCTCAAAGAGGGCGAAGCTTAAGCGGCGGCGCTCAGTGAGGAGCCACCGCAAATGAACAAGCCGGTCTTTAATAAAACAGTTCTAGATAATGGCATCCGTGTTCTTACGGAAGCCCACCCGGCCACACGATGTGTGGTCGTTGGTTTTTGGTTAGATCGCGGCACTCGCGATGAGCCTCACAAATTAATGGGCGTGTCTCATTTGATAGAGCACCTTGTTTTTAAAGGGACCCAAAAGCTTAATTCTTTAGAGATTGCCAAAAAGATCGAAGCGGTCGGCGGTGAGATCAATGCCTTCACCTCTAAAGAGCACACCTGTTTCCACACAACTACGCTCAAAGAAGATCTTGAGCTCAGTATAGATATTCTCTCGCAACTTTTTTGCGAAGCCCAGTTCTCTAAAGAAGATTTTGAAAAAGAAAAAAATGTGGTCGTCCAAGAGATACTGATGTCGAAAGACGATATTGAAGATTCGGTCTTCGAATCCTATTTTATCGAGGCCTACAAAGACAATTCGCTCGGTTGGCCGATCCTAGGTCAGCCAAAGATTCTTGATAAAATCACGCGTAAAGATGTTATGAACTGGTATGCGGAAGCTTATCTCCCGGAGAATCTGATCGTGAGTGTGGCCGGAGCCATTGATCATAAAAATGTCGTCCAGCTCGTTGAAAAATATTTATCTCATCTTCAGCGACAACATCGCCCGGAACAGCGTCAAACTCCAAAGTGGTCAACTTGGAAGAAGTTTTCGACCCGCGAGAGCGAACAGACTCATGTGGTTATGGGGTTGCCAACGCTCCCGTATTCGGCCGAGGAGCGCTTTGATGCCTTTGTCTTTAATGCGTGCTTAGGTGGTGGAATGACCTCTCGTCTTTATCAGACGGTGCGCGAGGATAAAGGCTGGGCTTATTCTATATTTAGTATGCTCAACACCTTCGGCGATTGTGGCGCCCTTATGATTTATGCGGCGACAGACAAGAAACTCTATCGCAAAGTGATCGAGGCGATTTACAAGGATCTGGAACACCTCAAAAAAAATAAAATTTCATCGTCTGAAGTTGAGTTTTATAAAAAGCAAGTTCGCGGACAGCTTTTGATTGCCGCGGAAGACATCGACAGTCGGATGCATTCGCTGGCGATTAACGAAATGGTTTTCGGTAAATATCGTTCGGTGGAATCTGTGATCCAAGAGATGGATAAGGTGACAACGACATCGGTAGAGAAATATATAAAAGACTGGGTCAATCCAGAGAACATGAATTTGTACATGATGGGCGACTTAGATAAGTCGAAGACTAAAAAATGGTTGGAGGGGTTATGAAAAAAATCGGTTTAAAAGTAAGAACCTGGGAGCACTTTAAAGGTGAACTTCCTAAGTACGAAAGCGTCTTGGCCAGTGGTTTTGATGTTCGAGCACAAGTGGCAGCACCTATGACTTTAGCTCCTGGTGCCTCGTGCATGGTGCCTACGGGTCTTAGTTTTGAGATTCCTGCAGGTTTCGAAATTCAGGTGCGTCCCCGTAGTGGATTAGCGGCAAAAAAAGGTGTAACGGTCCTTAATACGCCGGGCACCGTCGACGCGGATTATCGAGGCGAAGTAAAAATTATTCTCATCAATCTCGGCCAAGAGCCATTTGTGATTCAAGATCAGGATCGTGTGGCGCAGATGGTATTAGCGCCAGTGCTTCAAGCGGAATTGGAGTTGGTGACAGAACTTTCGGACACGCAACGCGGATTTGGTGGGTTTGGAAGCACCGGAGTGTCGACGTAATGGCCGATAAATCGCAGTCTCCACGGGGACTAGATCCCGAAATTCTAAAAAAAATGAAGGAGGGTGGACTTAAGCTCACCCAGTCTCGCATTAAAATTTTAGAACTTCTCGCGGAAAAAGAGACGGCGATGACGCCTTCGGAAATTTTCGCACTCCTCACAAAACGATCGAAGTCGGGAGACGTCGATCGCGTCACTGTCTATCGTATACTCGAAAAGTTTAAGGAATTGGGAGTCGTGCATACGGTGGACAGTAATAAATATGTCTACTGTCTTCATCAGGCCTGCAAACACGACAATCATTTTATTCTCATTTGTAACTCCTGCCGCCAAGTTCAAGAGGTGGGTGGAGAGTCCAAACATACCGAGGCTCTCGCTAAGTTTCTTAAAAAAGAAGAGGGCTTTAAACTCGAAACTCAATCGATGGTTCTGAACGGGCTATGTTCCCAATGTTCTTAAAGCGCCGACAGAATTTAATCATTGTTGGGATTATTTTAGTTCTCATGATCATTTATTTCCTACAGCGGAAAAGCGAAGAGCCGATTTCGGAGCAAGCCTTAACTGTCGAGGAACAAGTGGTTCCCGAAACTCAAGGACAACCCCTAGGACTTAAACCGAAAGTTGTCGAGAGCCCCTCGGCCTCAAGCCCCGTCGGCATTGTTAAAACAGAAGAACCAGAGCCCGAAGACGTGAAACGCGCCCGAACTTTAGCTAAAATGACATTGAGTTCAATGTACACGGCGCAAAAGGCTTATCACTCCGAGTTTGGACGATATACAACGGACCTGAAGATGGCGGGCTGGATGCCGGCAGAAAAAGAAATCGTTTATAAGGCGGGATTTGTTAAAGCCTATTGGGCCGATCCCGAATCCGAATTTGAGATCGACGAAGAAGATCCCCGATTTATGGACTCCGACACCTTTGCGGGCTTTACCGTACCTAGTGAAGTTCCCAACGAGCCACCGTCATTCTACTCGGTCAGTGAAAAGGTCAAGTCATCGCGGCTCGGAGACTATCAACAGCACTGCAAAAACGGTTGCACGGCAGGCCCCGATCACTTTGAGATACTTTTGGTGATGCCCCTTCAGGATGAGAAACACGTCGATGTTTGGCTGATCAATAATAAAAAAGAACTCGTCCTGGTCCAAGATGGACGAAAAAATCCGACTCCCTAGGTTGAAGTTTTTACACGAGTGTGGCTTTCCCTTTACCAAATATAATGCGCTGAGTAAAAGGCTCTTAACGGAGTATTGAATGACGAAAATGATTCTTTCATTGGCCTTAATTTTTGGTTTAACCGCAACTTCTCACGCGCAGTTTGGACCTCCTCGCCTATCTCCCAGCCCACTCGGCGCCGCTTTTGGTGGGGCTCCTGGGTTTTCAAGTCATGGTTGTAATCCTCAATTGGATCCCCACACTTTCGAGTGCCATACCCTCGCATTTAACGGTCAAAGCGAGTTCCCTCTCGTCGAGCTCAATACCGTGCAAGGGGAATGGTTCGCGGTGACCTACGCGATTCGTGGCTCCAACAGTGGCGCTGGATTTTTCATGGACAAGAATCAGTTTAGACCGTCTCAGCCCGGCCGTGGAGTTTTTAATCTCACCACTCACGGACAAGTGGGATCTATCGTTGGAAATCTTTTTATTAGCGGTAACCGCGCCACGTTTCAGAACTGGCAAGGTTCAGTGATGACATCCACTCCAGGGACATTCGTATTTTTAGATTCCGCGACGATCCAGTTCAATGCCATTGATCATATGGGGATCCAGCACGCGTTCCAATGCCGTGATTTTATTCGTCGAGGGAACCATCATTTGACCTGTCGTTGGTTAGTTTTGCGCCAGGGCCAATGGGACTTCGTTGGATATTTTGGATTTCTCCAAGCTCATGTTTGGGAACAGTTCGCCGCTGGGCGGGCGGGTCGCGGACGTCATTAGTCGTTAAGAGATTCCTGAATCTCACTTTCGAGCTCGTCTAAACTCTTTGGACGTAGCTCTCCGGATTGAAGAAAAATAAAATTATAAATCCAGAATAAAAAACAGAGGAAAAAGGAAACGCTCACCGCCGTGAGTACCATTTTCTTTTCTATTTTTAAATTCTCCGTAAGCCCAATCGTCAGTAGCACACAGCTTAAAATCAGGCCGAAGATAAATAGCGGCGGGTAGTAAATGGATGCGATGAAGAATAAAGAGCCCGGGAGATAGGCAAAAAAGAAGATGCTCACAATATGCAAAAAAGGAAAAACCTTCTGCAGCCAGAACTGAAGCACATAATAGGTAAAAAGACTGACGAGTAAGAGCATCACGCACCCAAAGATAGGGGTGATAATCACGTTGGCGAGAAATCCTAACCAACTTAGACTGTAAAACGATCTGAGAATTCCCACGATCAGATTCAGAGCGAAGAGAGTGATCACCATGATCTCAATATCGATCTGTGGTGCGGTTTTTATCTCTTGAATCGGGTGGGAGAAGTATTTCGGAAGATAGTCTTTAAGGAAGTTAATGTCTTTGCGGAGGCTCTCTTTTGAGATTTCAAACATGGAGCTCCCCCTTTGGTCAGATTATAGATGGTAATTAAGACGGACCGCAAGGTCGATCACGTTTTTGCCATCCTCTTGATCCCGTAATGAACGGTGGTAGGAAACATCGCCGGCAATACTCATGCTTGAGGTGATTCGTCGCTCAAGTCCGATCAAAAACATAAAGTTGGGAGTGTTGTACTGGACGCGGTTGCCATTAGAGTCTTGTGCATCGAGGAAGCGAGTGGAAAGGCCCGCGCCCAAGTTGAGCAGGGCAAAGTTCATGGGTTCTTTGTGAGCGATACGAGCCTCAAACTGATGGAGAGAGACTTCATTTTGCGAAACGTTTTGATTCTTAAAGAATTTAGCAAGACCCTCTACGTAGAGCTGTTGGGCGATCAAGGGTACGGCTAGACCTAACATTAACCCCTGGCTATTCACAGTTCCTAGGTTGTTCAGTCGGTAGCTGCTGCTGTTGTTCACCCCACCTAACATCACGTGAAAGTGCTCCTGGGGGAGAGTCGTGGAAACCTGAGTCCTGAGCTGGTCGCTGCGCTCCCGGGAGAGACGGTTTACGATTTGTTCATAACTTTCGTACTGTTTCTCAGCAGCAAGCGATGAAAACGACGAAAAAAGAAGTACACTGATAAATATAGATTTCATGCTCTTATGTTAACAACCTTGGTGGGCGATTCCCATCGAAAATGGCATGAGACTGTCTAGAGGTAGAGTCGAGTATGGCGAAGAGAAAAGAAGTGTATTGTGGGTTTTGTCGGTTGCCCCATAAGGTCTACACGCAAAAGCATATCTCGTGGCTCGAGGTCGGGGGTTTTGCGCTCCTCTCGGGGATTGTCTCTTTCTTGGTGTGGCGTGAGTTCCATCCCGCAAGCCTGACTATTTTTATCGTTGGGTCATTGTGGGCCGAGTTTGTCATCCGATATCGCTGGCGCCAGTCCGTGAAATGTAAAAACTGCGGCTTCGACCCGATCGTTTATAAACGAAGCCCAGCACAAGCGGCGGATCTCGTGCAGGCCTTTCTCGACAATCGCAAAGTGGACCCGTCGTTTCTGTTAAAGCCTCAGCCCAAACTTCCCCCTCCGCGCAAGGCCTCCTCCCAAGACAAGGGCCGCCGTTTTGACGCCCGCTATTAGGAAAAGGAAAAGGGACGTCGGTAAGGGTTCGTCGTTCAAGTCCCAGACGCAAAAAGTCGTAAAGCAATTGGTGCTTTACGACTTTTTGCGTCTGGGACTTGAACGGCGTACCTTTTAAGACGCGGATCACCTATAACGGGGGAATGGAAATCAAGATCTTAGACCCTCAAGTGATCGATCAGATTGCCGCCGGAGAAGTGGTGGAAAGGCCTTCGCATCTCGTGAAGGAGTTGATCGAAAACAGTCTTGATGCCGGTGCCACCAAAGTCGAAGTGGAAGTGGATCAGGGTGGTAAAAAAGTTAAGATTATTGATAACGGGAAAGGGATCTATAAGGGCGATCTTCCTTTAGTTTGCGCTCGGCATGCGACCAGTAAAATTTCGGAGCTCGATGATTTGTGGAAGCTCTCAACCTATGGTTTTCGCGGTGAGGCCTTGGCCAGTATCGCTTCCGTCAGCCGCTTAAAGATCACCTCTCGCCGTCGTGGCGAAAGCACCGCCTATAGCTACATCAATAATTTTGGAACTTCGAGCGAGGCCATGATCAGCGGTGGGGACGAAGGCACAACTATCGAGATTGATGAGCTGTTTGCCAACGTTCCGGCCCGTCTCAAATTTTTAAAGTCCGATTCGGCCGAAGTGGTCCAAATAAAAAACGTAGTGAAGGCGCAAGCTTTATCCTATCCGCAGGTCGACTTTAAGTTGCGGGTGAAGAATGAAGTCGTGTTTTTTTATAAAAAGACCGACTCGCTTTTAAAACGCGCCCAAGATATTTTTGATTCTAACGATCTCTTCACGACGTCCAATGACTACCAAGGTTACAAAGTTGAAGTTGTTTATTCCAGTCCCAATACCACGGCCAAGGTGAATAAAAATCTTTGGTGTTTTGTGCAGAATCGCTGGGTGCAGGATCGCACAATGATGGCCGCGGTGATGGAAGCCTATCGGAATCTTCTCATGCACGGGGAGTACCCTTACGCATTGATCAAGGTGCAGGTGCCGCCGGAAGATGTCGATGTGAATATTCATCCGACGAAGTCGCAAGTGAAGTTTAAGGACAACTCCTTTATTTTTAAAATTGTTCAAAGCACCTTGTGTGCATCCTTGGAGACCGCTCCTTGGATCGAAAAGATGGGAGTGGCCGAGAGGCAAGCCAACAGCGAGTCCTTTCGGTTAGAAATCGGTCCTGAACCTATGAACACGTCCTTCGCCTCTCAAGAGTTTGAGCGAGTCCAGTATGCCAAGCGACACATTCCCACGGAACAGTCCGAGTTTCCGAAGATTTCTGATCTTCGAGCCCTAGCTCAGGCGCGCGAGACAGCGCCGGTGGGAGCGATGAGTTTGAGTGAGACGCCTTCGACCATGGGAAGCTGGAGCGAATCGACTCCGGTGGAAACGCGGGAAAGTTTTTGGTCTCGTCTGCAAGTATTGGGGCAAGCTCATCTCACCTATATTTTGGCCGAAGGTTCGCAAGCCTTATACATGGTGGATCAGCACGCGGCTCACGAGCGTGTGCTTTTCGAAAAGCTCATGGAGCAGTGGAAAAATAAGCAGTTCGAAATTCAGAATTATCTTTTACCCTTATCCATCGAAATGGAGCCCGATCAGTTGGAGCTTATTATGGCTCTTAAAAATGATTTCTCAGATTTAGGATTAGAGATTGAACAGGGCGGCCCCCAAACCCTTTTGGTCACGGCGGCCTTAAATTTTATTACGGAAAAAGCCATCAGTAAAAGTTTACTCAAAATGGCCGAGGATTTACGTTTGAAGGGCGGGAGCTTCTCGTTTCAAGCGCAAGTGGGTGATCTGTTTGCCACGATGGCCTGCCATACTGCCGTACGCGCCGGTCAGCCGATGTCCCGCGAGCAGATGGTGTCTTTACTTGAGCAAATGGATGACTTCGCGCTTTCGAGCTATTGTCCTCATGGACGTAACGTTTATGTGGAGATGAGTTACGGAAGTATCGAAAAAAATTTCGGAAGAAAACTTTAATGAAAAAGATCGTGCTTGTGTTGGGTCCTACGGCCTCTGGAAAATCCAGTTTAGCTTTGCAGATCGCCCAGGAGACAGTGTCTCCGATTGTCAACGCCGACAGTATTCAAATCTATAAAGGCCTTGAGATCGGTTCTTCGGCGCCCACGGTTCAAGATCAAGCGCAAGTTCCTCACTTTTTGTATGGCTTCGTTGAAAAAGGCATCACATATACGGCGGCCCATTACTTGCGAGCGGTGAGAGAACTCTTTGAGTCCCATCCTCAGCAATTGCAGTGGATTCTTTGCGGGGGGAGCGGTTTTTATCTTCAAGCGATTTTGAAGGGGATGGTGCCGGTTTCGGAGGCCTCCCCGGAAATCAAAAGCACCGTGGAGAAGTTCATCTCTGATCAAGGATGGGAGGCCGCTCATCGACTAGTGGTGGAAACTCACGGAGATAAAATTCATTTTAATGATCACTACCGCATTCAAAGAGCTTTAGAGGTGCGTGAGGTCCGTAAGCAAAATCCAGCGCCGCAAGTTTCAGAGGACCTTGAAAGCCCACTTAAGGATTTCAAAACTTTTAAAATCGGATTGCGTGCGGATAAAGAAGTCCTGCGCCCGCGGGTCGTGAAACGAATTGAAGGGATGATTCGGCAAGGATTTATCGAAGAGGTTCAAAGTCTAATTCAAGAAGGGTTCACGGACTGGGCTCCCATGCAAAGTATTGGATATTTTGAAGTCATGGAGCATTTAGCAGGACGTATCTCCAGAGACGAACTTGTTGAAAAAATCACCATCTCGACCATGCAGCTCATTAAAAAACAGATGACCTGGTTTAAGCGCGATCCAGACATCCAGTGGTTTACGCTCGGGGAAGAGGCGAAGGCGTTGTCCATTGCTAAAACCTGGCTCTTGCCTTGACTCTGTTTTGCCTTAATACCAATATACTAAAATGTATAGCATGACAGGTTTCGGTCACACTCAAGTGAAAATCGGTGGTGTCCAGATTGATATCACGATTAAGACCGTGAACAGTCGTTATCTCGACGTAAAACCGCATCTTCCTAAAAAATATTTATCCATCGAAAACGAAATCGTAAAAATCACTAAAGAGTTCTTTCGTCGTGGCAGTTGCGACATTTACATTCAGCGTGCGGAAACTCACTCCCAAGATAGTCTGGAAATTTTTTTCCAAATGAGTGTGGCCGAGGACTGGATGAAGCAGATGCGTGCCGCTCTTAAGCAACTTAAAGTGGATGCACCCATCACCGTGCAAGATGTGCTTTCGATTCCGAGTTTTGTTCAAGTGAAAGAAAACAACGCCATCTCGCCTCAAGAAAAAAAGGCCTTTTTTAAGGAATTTAAAAAAGCGGTCGAACTTTGCGCGGAAGAACGTTTGCGCGAAGGGAAGCAACTTATTAAACAATGCTTGCACTACGTTGACACCCTCTCGGAGCTCTCTCAAAAAATGCAAAGCATGCGCGGAGAGTTTACGGCGAGTGCTAAAGAAAATCTCGAGAGCCGATTGCAGACAGTGTTAAGCTCTAAGGGGATCACTTTAGATTCGGGGCGATTGATGCAAGAAGTAGCCATTCTGATTGAGCGCACAGATATTGAAGAAGAGTTAGTGCGACTTCAAGAGCACATCATTCACGTCAAAAAACTTCTTCAGGAAAAAAAAGAAAGTATCGGAAAAAAACTCGATTTTTATGCGCAAGAGCTTTTGCGTGAAGTGAACACCATGGGCTCTAAGTGCTCCTCAGCAAAAATTACGGAACTTGTGGTTTCGGCAAAAAACACCATCGAACAATTGCGAGAGCAGATACAGAATTTAGAATGAAGAAAACGAAGATGATCATCATTTCGGCGCCCAGTGGGGCTGGTAAATCCAGCTTTCTCGATCGCATATTGCGAGAGGTTCCGGTTCTTCTCGATACGGTCACCTATACCACTCGCGAAATGCGCTCCGGGGAGAGCGAAGGCAATCCCTACCACTTCGTGACGAGGGAGCGCTTCCACGAGCTGGTCCGCGAGGGCTTTTTCGTCGAGTGGGCCCCCGTCCATGACAACTTTTATGGCACCCCGCTTCATCAGATCGAAGAGGGCATGGCCGCGGGCCGGGTTGTCATCATGGATGTGGACGTCAAAGGGGCGGAGACCTTTAAAAGCAAATACCCTAAAGTTTCGGCCTCTATTTTTATCCTTCCCCCTTCTGTGGAGGAGCTTAAAAAGCGAATATTAGGCCGAGATAAGAAGCCTCCCGCCGACCTGGAAACTCGACTCCAGAACGTTCAGATCGAGATGAACCACGCCGGAAAGTTCGATTATCAGGTCATCAATGACAACTTTGAGGCCTCTTACGCCGAATTCAAGCAGATCATTCTCAAGCTCATTGAGGGCTAAGACCTTAAAAAACAGGGTATTTTAAAGTTTTTAGTCCACTTTAGAGGGCATTTGCGCTAGTTTGATGCGTCGGAGGAATTGAATTATGGCTCGAGTCACCGTTGAAGATTGCCTGGAAAGATTAAATAATCGTTTCGCTTTGGTGTTGCTTGTATCGAAAAGAGCGAAGCAAATTCTTAAAGGTAGCGAACCTGTCGTTAGCCGCAAAGAGAACAAGTATGTTGTCACGGCTTTGCGCGAAGTTGCTGAAGGTCTAGTTCGATATGACGTGGATCCCAGCGTATTTTCTCAAGATATCGAAGCCGATCTTAATAAGAAGAAGCTCGATTCCTAAACAAAGACACACGTCAAAGGTGTGTAGATCACACCTTTGTTTGACGGTGGGCCTGGCTCTCTCTAAAATCGAAGTTTACCTATGAACGGTCCAACCATCGATCTCTCCGAAATTGATAACCTCAAAAATAAGATTTTATCTTACTTTCCTAACGCCGATATCGAATTCATTAAAAAAGCTTTTATCTTCTCGCGCGAGGCCCACAGTGGTCAGTTTCGTCGAAGCGGCGAGGCCTATATCTTCCATCCGATTGGTGTCGCAGAAATTTTGGCGGACCTCAAATTGGATCTGGCCACCATTGCCACAGGACTTTTACATGACACCGTTGAGGATACGGGTGTCACCCTAGATCAGATCGAAAAAGAATTTGGTCCGACCGTCCGCCAGCTTGTCGATGGCGTCACGAAGATCTCTCAAATGTCTTTTAGAGACACCCACGAAAAGCAGGGCGAGAATATTCGAAAGATGATCGTCGCCATGGGAAAAGACATGCGTGTGATTCTTGTTAAACTTGCCGATCGTCTTCACAACATGCGCACACTCAATCACATGCCGTTCGAAAAGCAAACGCGCATTGGCCTAGAGACCTTAGACATCTATGCTCCGTTGGCGAGTCGACTGGGGATCAACTCCATAAAAATCGAACTTGAGGATCTAGCGTTTCGTTACACCAATCCTGAGATGTATTATTCTTTGGCTCAAAAAGTTTCTAAAAAGAAGAAAGAGCGCGAGAAGTACATCGAAGACGTCAAGCAAAACTTGATTGATGATCTTTCTAAGCGCATGAAAGCGAACTTCCGCGTGCAAGGTCGATCGAAGCATCTGTATTCAATCTTTAAAAAGATGACGATGGATGGGGTCGACTACGAACATGTTTACGACGTGCTCGCTTTTCGTGTCGTGGTCGAGAGTATGCCTCAGTGTTACGAAGTCCTTGGCCATATTCATTCGATGTGGAAGCCGATCCCGGGTCGATTTAAAGATTACATCGCCATGCCTAAAGTGAACCAATATCAGAGTTTACACACTTCGGTGATTGGACCTGGTGGGGAACGCATCGAGATTCAGATTCGTACCGAAGAAATGCATTTGATTGCGGAGCGCGGGATTGCCGCTCACTGGAGCTACAAAGAAGGCGGTAAGGTCAATCCGGGGACGCTTCAGCAGATGGGGTGGCTTCAAGATTTAGTAAACCAGCATCAAGTCTCTACGGATTCTGGGGAATTTTTAGAAAACATCAAGACCGATCTTTTTGAAACTCAGATTTATGTTTTTACTCCCAAGGGAGAGGTGAAAGAACTTCCCGAAGGCGCCACGGCGGTGGATTTTGCATTTGCCGTTCATACTGACGTGGGAATTCATTGCGTGGGCGCGCGGATCAACGGAAAGCAGGTTCCGTTGAAGGCGGTTCTGCGCAACGGGGACACGGTGGAAGTCACAACGTCTAAGCTCCGTGGACCCTCCAAAGACTGGCTCAAATTTTGTAAAACTTCAAAAGCGAAATCGAGAATTCGCGCCTATATCCAAAATGAAGAGCGCGTAAAGTCGAGACAGTTGGGTGAAGAACTCCTCGAAAAAGAATTTAGAAAGCACGGCTATAATTTATTAAAAACGTTAAAGCCCGAAATGGTTCAGAATATCGAGAGCCTTAAGCGAACAGGCGCCAATGATCTCGATGATCTCTTTGTTCGAGTGGGTTACGGAAAGCTGCTCCCTAAGCAGATTCTCGAAGCGTTAGATCTCCGCAAGAAAGATGTTGTCGTTGAAGAAGACAAAGAGGGCTTTTTTCAAAAGATTTATAAATCCGCTGTTAAAAAAGACAAAAAGAAAAGTCGATCTCTCATCACGGTGGATGGACTAGATGACGTCCTCGTTCGTTTTGGAAAGTGTTGCAATCCCATCCCCGGAGATCCGATCCGAGGATTTATTACACTCGGTCGTGGAATTACGATTCATAAGTCGGACTGCCAAAAAGTCTTCACCTTCGATTCGAATCGTGAGGTGGAAGTGGAATGGACTGTGAAGTCGGCGCCGGATGGTGTGGAACGGATCGCGCGTGTTCGGGTGATTAGTGGAGACACTCCGGGACTTCTTAAATCGATGAGTGAAGCTTTCGCCTCTTTAGGGATGAACATCCACAACGCTCAAGTTCGAGTGACTAAAGACGGACGTGCCGTCTGTTTATTTGATGTGGCCGTCAAAGACACTCACCAGCTCAACATCGCCATTCAAAATTTACAGAAAATTAAAGGCATTCTCGGTGTGAGCCGAGTGACTCAAGTCTAAAGCTGTCCGTAGACGATGTGATGCTGGCGTCGAACATACTGTTCGAGTTGGCGTCCGTAGGTTTCCACTCTCTGAGCAGAGCTGAGCCAAGTCGATCGGATTTCGGGTTGGCTGAAGTGAGGTCTTAACGTCGAAAGAAGTTCTTCCTTAGTTTTATGCCACTTTTGAAGATAAAGATTGAGGTTCGTTTCGGTCATGTGACTCGACTCTAAAAAATCGACATTTGTAATTCTGTCTTTAGGCAGCTGAAGAGCCAGTTCCGTTAATGTCAGTTCGATCACGATTTCATGCACATAATTAAAATCCAAATCGCGAAAAACCAGATCGACGTAAGCTTTAATTTGCCCCGAGAACTCCTCCATTCGGGTTGAATCCGACGAAGCGAGGACTTGTCGAGACACTCGCTCTAAGTTTTCCCGAGCCTCCCCCAGTTGTTTAGGGGTCGGAGCGGTGAATCGGCGGTGAGGCTGGCTCAGTCGAGATTTACCCACCAGATGATGAGAAAACTCATGCCACAAATGCCAGGGACGAACGGTGTCCGTCACAAGAATGGCGGTGTGCTTTAACTCTTGAGCACGATCGGTCTCGACAAAGGAAAAGATGGTGAGTCCCATCAGTGGACCCCCACGTTCCTTTTGATTCCAATAATTTTGTCGATCAGCCGTCGCGACAGAGAGGCGCGAAAACTCATTATTGGTCGATGTTTGAGCGCGCGGAATCTTTTCGAGAGTCACATTGTCCTGAAGTTTGACGAAGCAAGTGCTGTCGTTTTGCGAATAGGTCATCAGTTAAATTAACGCCTTTTGATCAAAATCCACATCGGTCGCCTCTGGGATGAGGCTGGCTGTCAGATTCAGCGGCTCTAAGGGTTGCGAAAGTGAACAGCCGGGCGAGCTGGAGTTGGCCGACTTCACGCAGCCAGCGAAAATGAGTGAGAGAAAGAGGAGATGATAACGAATGCGCATGTGGCTTTTGCATATCGCGATTTATCAAGTGAGGCAAAGCGCTTCGTCGCACAGAAAAGATTTTCATAGTCATTGCCGAATAAAAGTCGGGTTTAAGTGTAAAAAATTTTGGACTGTCAAATCTTTGATCACCCACGAATTTAGAAACAAAATTAAAACGACTACTGATCACAAAGAGGCACGCCGGCATACGAGTAGGCGTTTCGAACCAGTTTGGAGAAGTTGATCACGCGTCCGCCAGAGATATTGATGTTAGTAGAGTCCGTGGAGGCCTTGATGATGTCTTCGATAGTTCCGGGATTGTAGCTGACGTTATGTTGTTTAAAGAATTGAATCAAGAGAGCGGCGGCGCCAGCGATCACAGGTGCGGCCTGTGAGGTTCCGGCAAGTCTCTGATAGAGTCCGGAGCGCGATAGGGAATAAATCCCGCTGATTTGGCCCAGCTTTGATGAGTCGAGGGATCCCACGGCGGCGATCTCTACGTTGGATCCATAATTGGAAAAGTTAGAAATTTTAATGATGTCGTTGGAGGCACTGACATCGTCGATCGATCCGACGGTGATGGCCCCATTGATTTGGGCTCCGACAAGGGCTGGTGAGACCTCAACGTCAACGCCCAAGTTACTTCCATGATTTCCGGCCGCCATGACGACGACGATTCCTGCATTGACGGCCGAGATCACGGCGCTCTCCACGGAGGGGAGACGAGCCTGAGATTCAATACTTATATTTAAGACATCGACGCCGACACTGATGGCTTGCTGAATCCCGGTGGTGAGGCTTAACTCGGACCCAGAATTGATATCGATGACTTTGATGGCGTAAACTTTGGAGTTAAAACCAGCAGTTCCAATAATACCCAATGCGTTGTTGGAGGTCGCGGCCGCGGTGCCCGCCGTGTGGCTTCCGTGTCCATCGTTGTCGTAGGGTTCAGTCCCCGGAGAGAGCACATTGTATCCACAACCGACCTCTAAATTCGCGACGATATCCTGGTGGTTGCAGTCCACTCCGGTGTCTGCAAAAGCGATTTTTACGTTGGCAGTGGATGTTTTGGACAAGTATTGGTAGGCGTGATCATAATTCATCAAACTCAATTGTGTCTGTTTTGCGCGAGAGGCATCATTCGTGGCAGGGAGATCTAGGCTCGAAGTCGAGATCACACCCGGAGACGAAACTCCGACGATACATTCATCGAGATCCGCCTGAGCTCGCAGTTGTGAGAGAGTCAGGCTCTCGTTCACCACGTACTTCATGGCGCGGACGGGATGATCGTGAAGGTCTAGATCATTTTGCAGCAGTATCTTCTGCGTGAGCACCCCTGCATTCGTTTTCGCACAGGATCGATCTACTAAGACTGAAAGTGTTTCTCCATTGAGTTCGGGATCCGAAGCCTTGGTGCTCATTGGTATCGCTTCGAGCTGAACTTTGTTGTTCGCAAACGGGGATTCGATGGGCGCTGCTTTTTGTGAGGCTTTAGAGAATCGAGCCACTGTCGGTCTGTAGGCGTTGTCACAAATATTTTTAGGTGAAGAAGAGACTCGGCTCGCCATGCCTTTCAATTCATTATTTAAAGATTTGAGTTCGCCACAGGAAACATACGTTGCCGATATGAATACCGGGCAAAGTATTAAAAATGCGGCAGCATGCGCGAGCTTACGTGAATATTTCATACGTCTGAGTTCGTGGATTTTTTAGAATTCCCCTCAGATTCAGTATAGCTAAGAGGGTATTGATGCACAATTGAATTGACCTTAAAGGCCAAGTTGAATTCAAATGTGTTTTATTATGAGACGGCAATGAAAAAGGCTCCATCAAGACCTCCAATTTTAATCTCAGGAAGCGACGAAATCGTCACCTTACAGGCAGCTGCGGAACGGCAGGGTCGAGGTGCAATGGGAGAGACCGCTCTTTCAGTGATCAAGAAGTCTGCGCTATTGATTCAGGATGGAATCATTAAATGGGTTGGGAATAAAAAAAAGTTGCCTCGGGAGTTTAGAAAAGCAAAAGAGATTAGCGTATCTGGAAATCTCTTTCCTGGTTTTATTGATTGCCACACCCATACGATTTTTCATGGCAATCGCGCTCACGAATTCGAAATGCGAAATCGCGGCGTCACTTACCAGGAGATTGCTCATCAGGGCGGTGGTATCGCGTTTACGGTGAAGCAGACCCGAGGTGCATCAGATGCGGACCTCAAACGAAGTTTAATCTCTCGTTTAGACTACTTTATTAAGCAAGGGGTCACCACCGTCGAAATTAAAAGCGGGTATGGTTTGAGTCCTTCTTCGGAAATACGTTTACTCAAAATTCTTAAGAGCACCAAGCATTCCGTTGAAATTGTTCCGACCTATTTAGGAGCGCATTCCATTCCTCCCGAATATAAGGATGCTAAATCTTATATCAGCCATGTCAAAAATCAATTGAGTGAAATCAAAAGTAAAAAACTGGCGGAGCGAGTAGATATCTTTGTGGAAAAGGGATATTTTTCGAAAGAACTCGCAGAAGACTACCTTCACTTTGCTAAGGATTTAGGATTTAAAATCACCGTTCATGCCGATCAACTGAGCTTGAGTGGTGGGGCGGAGATCGCGGTCGCCGTCGATGCCGTTTCGGCCGATCATTTAATTCGTGTGGAGGAAGCGCAGATTAAAAAGCTGAGTCAGTCGGAAACCACCTGCGTGCTTTTACCGGCGGCAGATTTTTATACTCATTGCCCGTATCCACCGGCGCGGAAAATGTTAGAACACAATTGTCGAATTGCTCTAGCTAGTGATTTCAACCCAGGAACTTCGCCCACACAGAATCTCCAGTTTGTGGGATTACTGGCGCGGACCATGATGCAAATGTCATTGCCCGAAGTTTTTACCGCGATGACGGTAGGGGCGGCCCACGCATTGTCTCAGCAGGATCGTTTAGGATCCCTGACAGAAAACAAACAAGCTGACTTTTTTGTTTCGGAAAGAAGCTGGGATCAATTCTTTTATGATCTTTCACCCACTCCAATAAAAACCGTTTGGAAACGTGGCGTGCCTCTAAAAACCATTTAAAAAAATCACCTAGACCCTACGAAAATTTGCTATTGCTTTCTTTTTTTGACTGTGATCACGTTAGAGCTGGGGAGAACAATGCAAGAATTTTTACTTACTCAATCTTCATATTACAGTCACCTGTTTAACACCGCGATTTTCTTCGATCCATTTCGGATTTATTTTAACAATTCCTTTGAGAGCGTGGCTTTGGATTTGTACTATCATGTGCAAAAGCATTTTGCCGGGAAGATCAATTCTCCGGTGCGCCACTATTATATTCTAATGTATCCGGATGCGAGCCAGTACACTCAAAGCTTCGCGCGCGCCAATGATCAAGTGACTGTAGTTCATGAGGGTCATGATATAATTATTGGCATCAGAAATGCAGAAACTCTCAGCGACTTTCAATCAGTGCTTCACGCGATTGAGTTAGCGTCGAGCAATCCTCTTTCGAGCACAAAAGATTTGATATAGGACGTCGTCCGGCGATGGGGAATCGTAATGGATTTTACGGTGCTCCCCTTATCCGTCGTGTAGATAATTTCGTAATTTGAGGAATCTTTGCTCACCAAAGAAATCATCAGCGTTCCGCTGGATGTTTTCTCTGGGATCTGGAGCTGACCGTTAAACTGGGTGTGAATCACAAATTTATCGAGTTTGAGAGCTTGGTCTTGAGATAAATCTATTAATTTTTGTGTGGCGAGGCCCTGGGTGACCGCGTCCCAAATTTCTATTTTTTTAAACTGATCGAATTTTTCAAACGTTCGCTGATATATTTCTTTTTGGGAATGGCCGACAAAATATTTACTCGTGAGCTCTTCGTATTTGAGAAACGCGCTGCGGATTTCGTCAGTGAGTTCGGACGTCCACAATTTAACTTCAACATAGGGCGCAGATAAACGGTATCCAAAATCCTTGTGAAAGGCATAGGCCTTAAAGAATTCCTCGGTCATATGTGCGATATCCGATTCTGCCGCGCACAACATCAACCACGTCGTAAGATGTCTGGTCCGTTGTGGGGCTAACTTTAAGAGTTCGGGGTGGATGTGATCATTCCAAACGGCTTCAATCTCCCGAGGAGGACCGGGGAGTGTCCAGAAGCGCTTCGTCCCAATAGAGAGTGTGAACGCTGGAGCCACTCCAAAATTGTTTTCTAACACTTGAGCGCCCTCTGGGATCATGGCCTGGCGTCGGTGGCCTTCTTTCACTTCTAAGCCTCGACTTTTAATTTTCGTTTCTATATTCACCCACGCGGGTTGGTCGAGGACCAAGGGTTTACCGGCAACCTCTGCGATAATATCTCTGGTGAAGTCGTCGCTGGTGGGCCCTAATCCTCCGCTGACGAAAATGAAATCGGCATGCTCCATGGCTTTGGTGAGAGCCATGATCATCAGCTCTCGCTCGTCGGGGACAGAGAGATGGAGGACGGAGTTAAGATTGAGCGCTTCCAGCTTTTTTGAAAGCCAAGAGGAGTTTCGGTTAACGATTTGACCGTCTGTGATTTCTGTTCCAATGGTGACTATAGCGCTCTTCATGGGGTCATATTAGACTCAAAGTGCGAGGAAATACAACCGCCTGCTGGGGTGCTTTAGAGGGTATTAGCGTGCAAAAGAGTTGTTGATGCGTTCGAGAGTTTTTAAATTGCCCTGACGACGCTGATCGAGCTCGTTCATTTCTTTTTCGATCTCCACCTTTTGCGTCGCAGTTATATTTTCTTTTTTGAGCTCTTGCTGAATGTTTTCGATGCGAGAGGTGATTTGTGTCGTTTCTTTTTCTACAAGAAACACGCGGAGGCCTCGCTGGTAACCTTTAAGAAATTCGTCCTCGTACTTCTCGGGACAAGTTTTGCTGTAAGGCTGACCGGCTTTTGCGGCGAGAAACCCGTGATTTTCTGTACAAAAAAGAGATAAGCCGTGATTCCATCCATCCGTGTATTGCTGAATTTCAAGGCCCGACATCTTTGCACAATCTCGAGCTGTCATTGTCCAATTGTTAGAAGGTTGGCCTTGCATGCCGTCTTGGCGGCCGCGCTCGAACCAGTTGATTTCCGCGCAGGAGGGCTTTTTCGCGACCATGGGAGTTGTACAGCCGGTGGACAGTGCAAAGAGTAAGAGAGCTGTAACTAAACGAATTATCTGCAAATTATTCCTCGTGAAAAATTTACCTCGTTCTAACGAGAAATGACGCGATTGTCTACAGTTGAGTCAGTGATTTGAAAAGCTTTCATGATGGATTGTCGAGGGTCGCTCTCGAAGTCCAGCTGAGTGTTATAGTTCGGCGTTACGGTGAGAGAAAACGGTTTTGCAACGTCCTGAATTTTCTCGAGCCACTTTTTCCACGTCCAAGTCTCGTAGTTGGTGGAAAACAAAATAACTCCGTTGGGTTTTAAACATTTTGCCATCAGGGAAATCAGCTCTGCGTAATCCGACTCGATCTTAAAAATTTTATTTTTGTTGCGACTAAACGAGGGAGGGTCGCAAACGATCAAGTCATAAGCTTCGTTTTTCTTAATGGCCCATCTTAAATAGTCGAAACTGTCCATGTCGTAAAACCGAAAACGATCTCGTGAAATAACAAAATGATTGAGCTCAAAATTCTTTTTACTCCACTCAATGTATTTAGGACTGAGATCCACAGAAACCACTTCGCTCGCTCCCCCTTGAGCAGCGTTGAGACTAAAGCCCGCCGTGTAGCAAAACAGATTGAGAGCTTTTTTATCTTTCGCGTTTTCTTGAATCCACTGCCTTTGGCTGCGTTGATCTAAAAATAGTCCTGGAGATATCCCTTGGTCCCGATAAAACAAATAACGAATATTATTCTCGTGAGCGATCCACGATTCTGCTGGGAGCGAGCTTGGAAACTTCTTTTTCTCGCTGGTATTTTTGGAGTGAAAAGTCAGAGCATAATGGCGGGCGCCGGTGCATTCTAACAAAGTTTGAATTTCGTTTTCGGTGGGGATTCCGTCTGTGGAATCGCTCCACCAGCCCAGTTGCAAAACCTCTCCTAGAAGATCCGCACGCAATGGCGTTCCCTCGTCATGGATCACGCGGAGGCATTGTTCTCCATTGAATTTTTCAGGATAGAGTTTTTTGCGTCTCTCGATGGACAAAATCCAACTGGGCAAAAAGGAGTTTACTGAGTCTTTTTTATGCATTCGGAGCAGATACCGTAGAGTTCCAAGATATGGCTCGTCAGTTTAAAACCGTACTGAAGCGCAATACTTTCCTGAAGACTTTCGATCTTATCATTTTCGAATTCGATGATTTTTCCGCATTGAGTGCACGACATGTGATCGTGATGGTTTTTTGTTTGCCATTCGTAACGAGCCGGCATTCCACCGATGCGAAATTCAGAAATATATTGATGCTCGGAGAGCTTTTTTAGAAAGCGATAAACCGTGGCGAAGCCGATGTCGGGATATCGGGTCACGACATCTTCGAAAACTTCCTGTGCTGTAAAATGGGCAGGGCCATTACGCACGGTCTCTAAGATCGCAAGACGTTGAAGAGTGACTTTAAGTCCGATATCGCGAATGATCTTCTTACTGGGAATCTCGTTGTAGTCCTCGTTGCGCGGGAAAATTTGCTGATCTCGATTGACGGGAAGTTTTAATGACATGCCCAGAGAATTACTTGAAATGGCTTTGGTTAGTCAATTAAAATGAAAGTCATTTTCAACTTTACATGCAGACAAGGATGGCATCATGCGACAGGAAAAACACACCGCAGATCGATTAAAACAGCTCCTCTTCCAAAAAGTGGGCATTTTTATTGATGCGGAAAATATAGAACTCTCCGGCCTTAAGCATCACGAGGGCCGCACGGATTACCGTAAAATCATCGAAAAGGTGGGGGATCGTGAAATCACGCGGATCCTTTATTATAAGCCCGAATATAAGGAAATTTCGAACGACTTCCAAAATTTTTGGTCGTCCTTGGGCGGGGAAATTAAACGTCCCGCTAAGAATGCCGATTCCTTTATTGTTATCGATGCCGTCACCATGGCCGAAAAATTAGACGTGGTGATCATCCTTGGGGGAGACAAAGATTTCCTTCCTTTGGTGTGGTATCTCAAATCCCGCGGATGTCGCGTCGAAATTTGGTCATGGCCAGAAACAACATCCCCGGAAATCAAAGAGGCCGCCGATTTCTACTTCCCTTTGACCGAGGATTTCGTTGTGCCAATGAGCGATAAAAAACCAAAAAAGAGAACATAACCTTGTCGCTTGTGACCGCCTGATATAGAAAAAGACTTCGTGCACCCGTAGCTCAATTGGATAGAGTATTGGATTTCGATTCCAACGGTTTCAGGTTCGACTCCTGACGGGTGCACCAATCCTTTTTTTCACGCATTTCAGAGAGTATCGAGTACGGTTTTTTCAAGTCATATTGAATAGTTGTCAAATTCAAAACAGGGTTCGAGCAGACTCTTTTTAAGAAGTCGAGTCGTTCATACTCATTTTGCATTTTCCATAGTTGTTTCGCATCAATAGCGAGTTCGAGTATGGTTTGTGCGGTCTCCATAAATGTGTCGTTGATTGATTGTTGTGCTTTTTCAAGTAAGTGCGTGTACTGATCGCGTTCGTCTCGGATGCGTTGACGTTCTTTTTTGTAAGCGGTCTCATCAAATATATTTTTAATAAGAAGGTCACTCACTTGATCCTCTCTCGTGTCCAAACTTTTAATGGCCGCACGATACTTTTCCATCTCAGCATGAATAGAAGTTCTTGAGTTCTTGTGTGCGCTGTTGAGTGCGGCAGCAATATCTTTTGCCATTTCATCAGTGAGGTTGATGGCTTCGGGAACCGATTCAAATTGTTGCCAAATGCTTTCCTCAGTAATGGTCATGCCGTTCATCGACTTATGAACTCGCCGAGAGTTTGTACACCTATAATAATTGTAAGTTCGCCCAGAGGGTTTGGTTTTTGGGTCATATAGGATTTGGCAGCCGCATTCTGCGTGTGCGCAGCGGAGCCAGCCTCCAGAAAAAACACCCTTACCACGTTTCGATAGTTTGCCTCTTTTGCCAAGGGTTGCATCCACAGATCGAAGCAGCGGTCGTGGTATTATAAGTTCGTGTTTGCCGTCATAAAGCTTTCCATCCCATCTAAATTTACCCCGATAGAAGGGATTTTTAAGTCGATTCTCAACAACCCCCTTGGAGTAGCCACGTATGTTTTTTGGATCTATAAAGCCTTCTTCAATAATTTTTTCAACAATTCCGTCAAAGCTGTACCCCTCTGCGCGTAGCTGGAACTCTCTATTAACTTGAAGGATGCTTTTTTCGTCGGGGTCTTTGATTACGACTGCTGGATATCGAGTGTCACGCCCATACACATCTTTTGGGCGCCAGGTTATATATCCTAGAGGCACTGAGTTCGATGGGAACCAGCCGCGTTCAGCCTTGGCCAGCATTCCAAAGTTTACTCTATCACTAAGCTCACGACTAAAGTTTTTTGCGAGCACAGCTTCAACGTCTCGCATGAGGAAGTCTGATGAAGGACTATCTCGATGGATAACCTTTCGACTTTGGGCGTAATGAATAACGATATCTCCATTTCGGATCAATTTTTCATTATTCTCAATATCTGTTAAATTTCTTCCTTCACGATTTGGGAAGCAAAATACAATATGGTGGGCTTTGTTTTTGAGGGCCCATTGAATGGCTTCTGTGTATTGCTTTCGATTGTCGGCATCTTTAGCAGACTCAGTGATCTCAAAAAATCGCAAAATCTTGAGTCCCTCAGTATCACAGTAAGATTTCATCGCCTCTTTCTGCGAAGCCGGAGATTCGGTTGTTTGCTGTTTTTTGGAGCTAACGCGCGGGATGCAAACTGCATTGTCATTCGTATAAGATCTGTAGGTATTGTTTTGGTTGGTCATAAATCCCTTTTAATTCATTTTAAATAATGTTTAAAAATCAGTCAAAGTATCAAAAACATTGAACTTTTATGTTTTGTTACAGTTGTCACGCCACTTACGGAGCGTTTTAAAAACGTCGATTAGTTCATTAAACTGATTAATGTCGATGGTTACAGTTTGCCCACCAGAGAGCTTATAGGTTCGCAATTTTGCATTAGCTTCTGGCGCAGGTTTAAGAGCGCAAATATCTTTTGAGGGTCCTTGTTTGTTATTATCCATCCTGATTTTTACAGATTAGGGAGATTAATCTTTTTAAAAACTCGCCGATAAAAATCGAATTAACAAAGATGCGAAATTTCAAAAGTGTAAAGTAAGCGCTTTTTTTTACGCTAAATTTAGTGAAATTTTCCGATTTGGCATCGACTCAATACAGAGATTTAAATATAAACTGAGGCTTGAAAAATCCTTTTTAAGATAGCTTGGCCTCATTCATATAAATTTATTCAAAAACCACTTTTGTAAAGTGTCTGTGTAATTGCAACAGGTGCAGCTACAAAAGGAGGTTTAATAATGACAGGAAATACTTTTACGACTGTATCCGCGGGTGCCCTCGGTCAACAGTTGGGGCTAAAAATAAATGATGCAGCTGCCGCAAATGCTGCTTATTGGCTAGAGCGAGGTAACAAATGGTTACTAATTCAAAAGCTTGGTGCGCGAATTGAGTTTGGTCGTGCTGCGAAAAAACTAAAAGAGATACTGGGGATGCCAGAATTTAAAAAAACAGTAAAACGTTACTGGTTGTCAGCAAGTGAGACCTATGAACAGAAGGAGCGGTGGATTCAGGAGTCCATCCAATTATTTGAGTTTTCAAAAAGGAAGGGTCCAAAACTAACAACAGACATGCCAGCAGATTCATACATCAAAATTATGCAGTTTTCCTCTTCGTTTAAATATCGTCAGAAAAACAAGCTTATAAAGCGAATCAACCGTGAGCGTTCATTTGAAGAGGTGTCGATCGAGAACACAAAGCCATTGAGGGAAAAGCTTCGACAGGTGAGAAACATGCTTGGAGAATCTGAAGATCCTGATGCACGAGAGTTCAATTATAACGCAAAAGTGAAAAGTCTTAGTGCTGATGTTATGAGATGCATTTCGTCGTTGGAGAAAACAAGCATAGAATTGCGCAGTTTATTACTTAAAAAAAACGATTTTGAGATCCAAAAATATACAAAAGAGGCTTTAGAGAGGTTGGCTTTCACTCTTGAAAAATCTCAAGAATTACCAATGCACATAACGAGACTTCGTATCAGAGCGAAAAAAACCATAAAAAAGCAGCAAAAGGATTTACATTATGCGCATACCTAAAAACAGGTGTTCAACCACTATATCATCAATGATTTTGCGTCAAATACCCAACTTTGAGCAGTTTTATAAAAGCTCGTTCGTGGATTGCGGGTGTTTTCTTGACTATTTTTCCGTACATACAAACTCCCTAGATATGGCCTTTTTAGATAACAACTGTATTCTTGTGAAAAATAAAGTGATTTGTAACGGATATAAAAAGGCTCGTCTGTATCAAGACGCCGGAGGCCTTAGATTTATTATTGGTAAGGATTGTCATTATGATTCGCCATGGGCCTTTAAAATTCAATTCAATCCTAAAATGATGACGTCATTTGTAGAATTTGAGAGTTTTTTGCGCTCAGTTATGGGTCATGTAGACGAGTCGAATCACTGTGTGGCCAGATTAGATATTGCTTACTTGTTGAAGGAAGATGTTGTGTCGCCCCAGTTGCTGCATTACACCACTCACCTCAAGTGGAAGAACGGTACTTCGGTTTATAACAACAGTCGCAGAGACTTTAAAGATGGCCATATGACAGGATTCAGTTCCGATGGAAGTGCGGTTCGCGTGAGTGCATACGCAGAAAGTGGTAAGCCAACTGGTGAAGCTGCAAAGCAGGGATACCTAAAGCTTGAGATTCAAGTGAGAAAGGCGTCCTTAAAGTCGGCAGGAGTAAAAAGTATTTATGATCTCAATAGGATTTATAAAAGTGGGTATTTGAAGCGGCTACAGTTTTACAACCCAATATGGATTGACAAAAAGTATCGTAAACATGTGCATAAATTCAAAGAACTGCAGGAATACATATTGACGGGAGGTTTTCATAATGCACGTAGGCTGCTAAATAAAAATCGAAACTTTGACAGAGATCATAGAAGATATTTATCAAAGCTTCGATTTGATCACGGAAGAGTAGTTTTCGGAGAGGCCTTGGCTAAGAAATATAGCGATTGGTTACGGTACTGGTTGCGTG
This sequence comes from Bdellovibrionales bacterium, assembly GCA_019750295.1. Lineage (NCBI taxonomy): Bacteria > Pseudomonadati > Bdellovibrionota > Bdellovibrionia > Bdellovibrionales > Bdellovibrionales bacterium. The sequence goes on from JAIEOS010000002.1 coordinate 130,027, forward strand.
ACATGAAAAGAGCAGCTTCAGGAGCTAAAAAAGAAAAAAGTTGGTTAACGGTTAGGGTTGATCCCTATATCTGAGTTCGCAACACTTGTAACAAAACCATTTGTTTTTGTTACAATTTATAAAGGTTCAAATCATGAGTGATTTTAACCGTTATAACGCTCAAATTTGGTCATGGTTGAGTTACAATCGGTGTCGGTGTGGTTGAGTTACCGTTTGAGTATTCGATATACGGTCATGTGTGAAATACCGATTTGTTTAGCGATGCGTCTTATTGATAACCCTTTGGTATGGAGATCAGTTACCATATTGATTAGTTCATCATTGATCTTTTTAGGTCTGCCACATCGCCAGTCGGTGCCAAGATTTGAGGCGGTAATTTTTTTAGCAGCAAGAGCTGATTTAATTCTTTCTGCAATCAGTTGTCGCTCAAGAGTGGCCACCGCCGAAAGCATTGTGAGAGCCATTTGGCCTGTAGGTGTAGAGAAGTCCAGTTGTTCTCTGATTGAAATTATAGAAACGCCATAATGGTTCAGCTCGTCTATTAAGTTGAGTAGGTGCTTTGTCGAGCGTCCGATTCTGTCGATTCCAACAACAACCAAAATTTTAAACTTTCCCATTTTAGCATCATTTATGAGCTGATCTAAGGCGGGTCTCTTTTCCCTCAATCCAGAAATACCTTGGTCAACGTATTCATTAATTAAATTGAGACCTCGCTGTTTTGTGAATTCACGAATTGAGGTGAGTTGATTTTGAGGATTTTGATTTAAAAGTGTTGATACGCGAACATAGGCTACGGCTTTGGTTTTACTAGTATCACTCATATACTATATATTATACACAATGTGTCATACTATGTCAATACGTTGTATTGACATAGTAAAATCAATCACTTATCATGGTGATATGAAAGTAACGTACAATATGCCCAAAAGAAAATACTGTAGTGGTGATAAAAAAATGATTTCACTGCGTTTGCCAGAACAGCTTATTAAAAAACTCGAGCAAATTGCAGAAAAGCATGGCTTCACAGTGACAGATATGGTTGCGACTTCCTTAGATAACTTTATTCAATCTTATGAAGATGATTTAAAAAAGAAATAATTGAACCCAAAGCATAAGGGGGGACAGATGTTTGCCAAAACAGATGTGTTGTGGACTGATCCGCTTTCTCAGAATATTCTGAGGGAGGGAGATAGGGTGACAATTCAAAATTCTGAAATTTTCACTGAATTTGAAGTGATAAAAATAAACTCAGATGACTCTGTGACGATTGGATTGCCGTCAACAAAAATTGAATCCAAGACATCGGTAATAATTTCAGCTTTACATGACAATTTTAAAAAATTAAAAGTTAAAGATGTGGTCTCGTTAAAGAACAGACAAGGGTTAGAGACGAAAATGAAAATTGACTTTATTGTGGACGGTAAGTTTATTTTGCTATCACCATTAAGCTCAAAAGGAAAAATGAGTTTTTTTGAAAAAATTAAGTTTTTGCTTTCTTAATTAGGGCACTGAAGAATTAATTCTTATAGATCCAGAAAGCAAAGCCGGATTTGTGCTACAATACTGCTGAAAGTCAACAGCTAGAGATTCTATTTGACCATTCATTTTATAGGTAACCTCTAGTACCTCGAACTGACCATTTACAGTGTTGCAACTTCTGCCAAAACTGGTTATCGCCATTCCAGGTTCACTGATTGCTTGGAATGGATAACGAGTAGCATTTAAATATGTGCCAGGCGATAGCACTGCGTTTGAGGGCGCTTTAAAGATCAACTGAAATGTCACAGACGAAGTGATATGTGTAAAGTTAATGGTGACATCGTTATTCATTCCCACATTTGATGTATAAGTTCCTGACGAAGAGGTGTAGTTCCTGTCGCGACCAATGGTAATGTACTCATTGGCGCCACCTTCAAATTTGAGCCATGTTGTTTCGTTAGTTGGCGAAGGGACATCGTAGGCACTTGAGGTTTTTCTATAATAGGCAGTACAGGTAGCGCTTCCCGAAGTTGTTTCCATGGATTGGCTAAGTTCTGTATCTGACAAAAGGGTCGCCGAGCGTAAATCTGAGCTTAGCGTAGGCGGTGAACCGAGTTCACTAGGGCAAAATATGGTATCAATAGCAACTGGACCACCTGTTGTTGCAACTGAGTAATTGAACTCGCAAGGAGACCGAGTGCAAGCGTACGATCCATCGCCTACACGCAAATTATTAGCATCCACTCTCCAATTAGAATCTCTTTGCTCGACTGTGCAGCCAGACCCAGTGCTTAAAGACTTAAATTTGCTCGGTGAAATAAAAAACTTTTCACTAAAATTATTTAATGTAAGTTGAGAGCCATTACAAACGATTCGATTAAACTCCCAAGTCCCAACTGGATTGTAAGATGGGGTTGGTTCTGGTTGAGTTTCCTCTTCTTTTTTACACGAAATAAGAAAAATGAGAGTCCCTATTTGGAGCAATATAAAAAGAGTATTTTTAAAAGACGTCATTAGCAATGGATCGGCATATTTTTAGTAAACTTAATCAATTTGCTTGCTTATAAACAATTTCTAGCGGGCTTTTGCTTAAACGAATCATTTTGCGACAATGCAGGACCAATAGGAATTGCTGATGCATTTTTTGTAAATTTCGATCAATTTAAAATACAACAGCGTTTTTAAGGTGAGGTCCAACGTATTCTCGTGGCTGTCCAGGGCCTGTCACTTTGTATGTTGAGTCCGCAGTTGAGTAATAAACAACGCCATCAACAACTGTAAAATTGATTATACTTTCAGGGAGAGTATGAAAAATTGTTGGGCTAGTACCATTGGCCAGAACATGATGCTTAATTGTGTTGTTTCTCAGGTAATACAGATTATTACCTTCAATAAATGATGTGCCTGCCAGTTCACTAAAATATGTATAAGTTCTTTCTGAAGCCTTGGGGACATCGCTCAAGTCTAAACTTGTCCATGTCATTCTAACTGCGCCAACGTTGTCCTCTGTCTTTATAAATCCTGTTGGTGCAAGGATATATCGCTCGACAGTCGTCAACTGGTAGTTCGTGTTTACGACAATATAGTCGTTATAAGGAAAGTGACTCTTCTTTGAGCCTGAGGGAAATGTTCCATCGGTAAGTTCTTGAACTACAGTCGATGGTGAGTTTGGCGCAACACAGTCTCCGCCAGCTACTGCGTCCATCAAAATAAGTTGTTCGTAGTTATCAATACCGGGTAAGCCAGCGTTCGCACTGCTTACGATTCGTAGTTGATAATGGGAGCCATTGGTTCCGCGTATAAGTCCTGCTGTGTAACCGCCACCTACATTATAAAATAAATCTTCACTTCCGCATTCATAAGTGCCAGCTCCCTCTTGAATACGAACAATCCTTTGACCGCCTCCGAATACTTCTATTATGGCGAGCACATAGCCATTTCCCAGCAAAAAACTTGGTTTTCCGTAAGGATCTTCCATGGTGCCTTGATTCACACCACTTAACCAACTGAGGGGCGAAAAGATTCGGCTAAGTTGTGATTTAAGTACCACTGGTCGGCTTGTATTGACGGTAGTTTCAACTAAAGATGTCAGATTATAAACGCTTAGATCAGTCAAATCAACCCGAACTAATTCTCCTGTCGATTTGAGAGCGAACAAATTATTGTCCTGAATTTGTATGTCATCGAAAACATAATTTTCAATTCCATAAACGTTTCCAGTTTGTCTGTCTAAAACTGCGAGCTTATTGAGGAGTCTTGAGTCATCGAATGCAAGAATTAAATATCTTTCATTCAATTGTTTGGTTTTAGACACTTTAATTTTTGCAGTCACTTCTGTCGCTGTACCGCCCACTGCAATTTCGTCATAAGTAAATTCTACTGATTCAAGTGATCCATCCGCTTTGATGCGCATTAAATTGTCTTGTATATTTTCAAGTGAGCTAATAGCCGAGCTATTAAAGCCTTGCTGCGCGTGCAATAATGCTTTGTCCGTGGAGAAGATATTCGCGCTTTTAAATTCGACGGTAGACGAGACGCCGCCTCCACTACTAGAGCCACTACATCCGGTCAGAAATATTAATAAAACTAAGGGACTGATTTTTTTCATGATCTGTATCTCCTATTTTGCAATATTCGCAAAAGTGGAAGTTACGCTGTTTATGATAAAACTGTTATTGGTTGTGCTGGTGTTTGAAACCGAAATTTTTAAATAAGGATTTTGCTGTAGCAGCTGTAACTGAGGAGCATTGCCTCCATCCAGCAAATCCATTCCCAAACTGTCTGTGACAAATGCTGTTGTGAAGTAAAGATTGAGGTATGGTACTGTGGCTATAGTTTCACGTTTAAATTTTAACTCGATTTCTTGTCCGTTTAAATTGTTGGCAGAGTCAATCGTGTTAGCAAGAATATCGGTCCCTCTTATATCCACACCATTACGAGTTAAGGTATATCGTAAAACATAGTCAGTAGCTTCTCGGGTCAGCCGAATCTGCACACGATTTGTACTGTCCCAGACCATCTCTAAATTTATCGTCATGTTTTCTTGTAGATTATAAGCGCCCTTTAAAATGATCTCACCATCAGTGCCATTAATTTCAATTCTTCTTTTACTTTCTACAATAAAGCTTTGTCCGGCGGGATTAACGTAAGAACCCAAATTGTTGTCTCCAACAGTTACTTTGTTAGTTGCGCTACTGCTGTACATAACTTCATAAAATGAGGCTTTATCAATGGTCGGAGTTGAGTTGTCCAGATCAGTAATTCCAGGCACAATTGAGTGAACATTTGAGAGGGAAGAGCTGCTTCCGCCTGAGCATCCTGCGGTAAGCATTAAAAGCACAAATGCCTGTGTTAGTTTTGGAAATTTCATTGTTGCCTCCTTCAAAATGCCAACTATTTCGTATCAATTGACCGTATTGTTTTGATACAATGATTGAGTTTCAATTAACCACTAATCGGTCATTACAGTTAAAACTTTAGTGAATACACATATGTGTTTACACTAAGTGATGAAATTTACTCATTTTTATACAATCGTGTAATGAGTGAAAACAATACGCGAACTCGACGAAAAAAAATCGACGATAAAGACTTGGGCAAATTGATGGGCAAAATTGCTCAAAACGTTCGAGAAGGGCGAATCCAAAGTAAGTTAAGTCAGCAGGCACTAGCTGAAAGATCAGGCATTGCTATCACAACACTTTCTGACATTGAGTTGGCAAAAGCTTACAACCTTAAACTTTCCACATTAGTGTCGTTAGCACGTGAGCTTAAATTAAAAATTCTTGATTTGCTTGTGTGATTGTCTACCATCTCTGTTAGGTGATTTTCTGTTCTGTGGAGCGACTCAATAAGCCATATAGCAAAAGAGCCTGTGATTAGAAGGAGGATCAGTGAGCGAACTAACTAAAGTAATAAAAACTCTTCAAGAGATGCAGCAAATACATGATAAACTTATTAAAGAGTTTGTGAGTGGCGGTATTTTTGATCCTGTGGCAGGGCCGATTCTAAAAGAACACATTGAAAAAATTGAACGTTTTATCCAAGAGGCTGTAAGTGCAAAAACAGCAGATGAAATGAACGAGATATTTAGAAAGCATTTTGGTCCTAAACCTAAATGATTTTCTAGTAGTGACTTCGCAACAAAACTCGCAAAACAATACCACATTGCATCATTTTATACATGGTATGACGTTTGACTGTTAGTAGTGCGCTTTAAAACAGTTATAAACTGTAACAAAACCGTTGTACGCAGTTTGTTACAGTAATACACATAAAACTACGGTGTGGTCACATTGACGATTACAGTCGATTTTAAGGCGTTGGTTTAAATTGCATAGTCGATGCACGCGGTTCGTAGGTCGTCAATTTGGGTGCACCATTTCTAATTAAGGGTGGTAGGCCCTTCCATCGGTTAGGGCTTCCGTGCCGAAGAGATTCAATTGGGAACTGCCAATCAGAGACGAAAGAGAACTCAGGACACTCGATGAGGATTCTACGGCCCAGTACATAACGCATTGATTATTGGTGGAGTGATGCGGATGTAAGGTGTCCTCGTGGTTCGCTACCATAGGTAAACCACTATTGACTAAACCGATGGCATGGCCCACTTCGTGGACGACGGTGGCCTGTTCAACATATCTTTGTTGGGTATTTGTTCCACCCACAGATGTCACAACATCTTTAAATATAAATGCAAAAGGATACCCCGTTGGATGCACGCCCAACACTGTCGTGCTTCCATTGTGATAGCCGTTGAGAAAAATGACTGTGATGGTAGCTGTTCCCGATTGAACTAATGGAGCTGCGTAGGTTTCGCCCAGGGCTACGAGTTCGCCGGTGGTCCAATTTGTTTTTCCTTGATCCGCAATGAGATTCATTTGGGATGTGAGAGTCGGAGTAGCAATTACGCGTCCAGCATGATTTTGAAATAAGGCTTTAAAACTTTCTAAGGCAATGTCCCAGGTGTCATTGAAAGAGAGATCCAGTGTTCCTGTATACGGAGTGGCACCGTTTTCATAAACCACCTTGATCTCAAATGAAGAAATGTTGTCCGAAAACACTTGGGCAGATAGGGCGGCCTGATCACGATTTGACGTGGAGTCCCCCGAAGAGCAGTTTGTAAAAAGAATGAGAGGCGAGGTCAGAATTGCGAAAAGAGCCCAGGTCGCGAATCTCTTATTTGGGATGGTATAGAATGCTTTCATAATGATCTCCTAAGTTATTCTCTCCGAGAAAACAAAATCTTGTAACGTATTTGAAAAATGTTAAGCTCTTCGTCGAGCCGGATGGGGACAAACAGGAGAAACGTTATGAATATTAAATATTTTTTTATTAGTATTGCAGTGATTGTTGCGGCGGACTTTATCTGGCTTGGGTCAGTGGCATCCGATATTTACACGCAGAATCTTTCTGAGGTGGGAAATATCGTGAATGGAAAAGTTCAGGTGGTTTACTGGGCGGCCGTGGTTGTTTATCTTCTTCTTGGCTTGGGCTTAGCTCTTTTCGTTGAGCCGCAGGTTTCAAGTTGGAAGGGCGCCCTGACGTATGGCGCCTTTTTAGGATGCTTAACCTACGGAGTGTACGATTTCACAAATTACGCCACTCTTAAACAATATCCCATTCAGCTTCTATTTGCCGACTGGGGCTGGGGTACATTTGTCTGTGGCTTAGGCTCTACTGTGGGCTATATTTTTAGTCGCTAATTTTGCTGGGCATTATGGTGGCATTTGCTTGATCGAACTCTCGGTGCTGAGGTTAATAGCCTCAGCAAAGGGGGACTTCCTATGAAGCCACTACTACTTCTTGTTCTTCCATGGGTCTTTTTTTCTGCCTATGCCGTCGAATCCACATCCAATGAGTCGGTGAGGGAATTTGATTCTAAGGGATTATTAGAAGTCTCTGTGGCCAATACCTCTGGTAAAATCACCGTCACTGCGACCGAAAGTGCAAAGGCTCAGGTCACAACGTCCAACAATAAATATCCCGACAAGTGCAGCATCTCCATAGATCGTCATGGAGAACAGCTTTCGATCAAAGTGGATAAAAAAACTTCCAGTTTCTTTTCAGTTCAAGATTGCGAAGTGGATATTGCAGTGAAAGTTCCCAAGGCGGTGGATTTAGATCTCGCCATCGGCTCTGGAAAATTAATAATTCATGGGATTGAAGGTGAGTTGGATTTTAAAATCGGGAGTGGATCCATTGTGGCCGATGGGCTGTTTCGTGAAATCGATGGAAAATCAGGAAGCGGTCGTATCGATATTAAAGGTCTCGCTGGTGGTGGTGAGCTCAAAACGGGCAGTGGCGGAATCGATCTCACATTCGCAAAAAAACCATTGGTCGGCGCCCTTGATCTTAAGACAGGCAGTGGAAGCGCAAATTTAATGTTCCCAAAAGGCACGAAATTAAAAACCAACTTTCAAGCGGGCAGCGGACAGGTCACAAATTCTCTAGGAGAGACACCGGAGGCGTCCTTTGCGGTCTCCATGAAAGCGGGCTCCGGCGATCTCAAGATAAAAACTTACTAAATAAAATCCTGTCTGTCCCTTCTCTCGAAATCATGTTTTAATATTCAGGTTTTGGGAGGTTTATGAAGGTCGCAGTTGTTGGAGCTGGAATCAGTGGAATCGGATCTGCTTGGCTCCTCTCACAAAAATATGAAGTTCATCTCTTCGAATCCGAAAAACGTTTGGGCGGCCACGCCCACACCGTCACCATAAACGAAGATCAAAAAAAGATTCCGGTCGATACGGGATTCTTAGTTTACAACGAACTCACCTATCCGCATCTCACAGCATTTTTTAAGCACCTCAATGTAGAAACTGTCGACTCCAGCATGTCGCTTTCTGTTCAAGCTCGAGGTGGCGAAATGGAATGGGCGGGTGAAAATTTAAATACGGTCTTTGCTCAACGTTCTAACTTAGTGAAGCCTTCTTTTTACCGCATGCTTTTCGATGTGATTCGTTTCGGACGTAAGGCCGAAGAGAATTTAAAGCAGGCCCGCAAGCACTCCTGGACTCTCGGCGAACTTTTAAAGATCAGGAAGTATGCGCAGTTTTTTACACGCCACTATCTACTCCCCATGGGAGCGGCCATTTGGTCCACTCCCGAAAATAAGATGCTCGATTTTCCTGCGGCCACATTTTTAACATTTTTTATTAATCATAAGCTGCTCCAAGTGAATAACCGTCCGGTTTGGCGCACTGTTAAAAATGGCAGTATTCAATATATCGAAAAGGCCAAGTCCTCCATTCCAAACATTCATCTTAACACTCCCATTGTGGGAGTCGAACGCAGAGACGGAAAAGTCTTTGTTAAAACTCAGGGCGAAACGTTGGAATTTGATAAGGTGATCTTGGCGACCCACGCACCGATCACCGCCAGAATTCTAAAGCCCGATTCCGATTTTGAACATCAAACGTTATCCAGTGTTCAATACACGCCCAACAAAGCTTTGCTGCACGCCGATGAATCTTGCATGCCTCAGCGTAAACTGTGCTGGTCCTCTTGGAATGTTTTAGGGTCGCCCGATCTTTCTCATAAAGTTTCACTCAACTATTATTTAAATAAACTGCAACCGTTAGCGACCGATAAAAACTACTTTGTCAGTTTAAATCCTCGGCAATCGCTGCAAAAGATTCTAGGAGAATATGAGTACTGGCACCCGCAGTTTGATCACCCGGCCTTAAGAGCTCAAGTCGATCTCCCACTTTTGCAAGGCAAAGGTGGAGTTTATTTCGCGGGGGCGTGGCAGCGCTATGGATTCCACGAGGATGGTTTGCTCAGCGCGGTCAATGTCGCAAAACTTCTCGGGGTTTCCACGCCATGGAAAGTGGCATGATTTACATCGGCGAAGGACAGGTCTACCATAGCCGCAAAGTCTCCAATAAAAACAGCTTTCGCTATCCCACTTTTTTTGTCTATTTGAATTGCGCGGATGAAGAGCGTCTTCTTCAAATCCTCAAGCAGAGTTTTTGGAGCTGTCTTTCGCTGTCGGCCGAGAATTATTTAGAGGGAGAGAAAGGATCTTTGGATCAGCAGATTAAAAAATTCCTTAAAGAAAAATGTAATTATATTGCTGAAGAAGTTTGGCTTCACACATTACCTAAAATGTTTGGTTATGCGTTTAATCCGGTGAGCTTTTGGTTTTGTCGGCGCGGCGGTGTTATCGAAGCGGTGCTCGTGGAAGTGCATAATACGTTTAACGAACGACACTTTTATTGGATTCAGCCCAAAGAGCCTTTCACGTCCGAGGACTGGTTACAAACCGAAAAGGTGTTTCATGTCTCTCCCTTTTTTCCTGTGGAGGGATACTATAGATTTAAATTTGATGTCCAGGACGATCGCATTTCCGTCGTCATCAACTATCATGCCCCCAATCACGAGTTGCGGCTGGCGACGGGAGTCGAAGGTGCGCTTAAACCTTTGGCTGAGGTGTCGTTATCGACTCTACTGTGGAACTACGGGTGGATGACTCCATTAGTGGTCCTCCGAATTCACTTTCAAGCTTTTAAACTCTGGCTCTTTAAAACAAAATTTTATTCCAAGCCTGAACTCCCTGGAAAGGACGTCACATGATTCATCTTCACTATTGGACTACGCCCAATGGGCATAAGATCACCATATTTCTCGAAGAGGCAGGACTGGAATACAAACTCCATCCCGTCAACATTGGAAAAGGCGAGCAAAAAAAATCGGATTTTCTGGGGGTGAATCCCAACGGTCGAATTCCTGCGATCGTCGACACCGCTCCCGTGGATCAGCAAGGGAATCTTGCGGTGTTCGAATCGGGTGCTATTCTTTGGTACCTCGCCGAAAAATACAAAAAGTTTATTCCGGAGTCGGCGCGCGGAAAGTCCGAAGTGTCGCAATGGCTATTTTGGCAAATGGCGGGCTTGGGCCCCATGCTCGGACAGAATCATCATTTCACTCAATATGCACCGGAGAAGGTTCCCTACGCCATCGATCGCTACGTGAAGGAAACTCATAGATTGTACAGTGTTCTGAACCATCACTTAGAGCATCGCAAGTGGGTGGCCGCGGGTGAATTTTCGATTGCGGATATCGCTATTTATCCTTGGATTGTTCCCCATCAGATGCAAGGACAAGACTTAAATCAAATGCCTCATCTCAAGCGTTGGTTTGAATCCATGGCCCGTCGCCCTGGCGTCATAAAGGCCTATGAGATCGCGAAAACTGTCACTGCGGACACAAAATAAATCGACGAGGCCCAATCGAATGTGTTGGGCCCGTCTTCAGTCAGACTTAGTTTTTAACAGAATTGCGCTTCTGAAGTTGCTGCAAGATCTCCTTTTGCAGGAGCTGGTCTTTGTCGGACAACCATTCGTTCACATTCACTCGAGCGTTCTTTTTAAAGAGGAGCCCTTCGCGGTCGACGATCTGTAAACTCATTTCACCCAAGCGAGGGGCTCGCGTACTGCGCTGACCCGATTTCATCCGCGATGATACGACCTTCGACAGGGATTTAAGGCTTTTTGCGAGCTCTTGATCTTTCAAAAGGTCTGCGAGTGGAAAGCTCGGGTTTCTTCGTCCAGAGTACATGGAGATAATGACCTCGTACTGCTCGGGTATTGCTGGGAGTTTTTTCATATCGCCGATTCTCACTTGTCCTGCATTTTGCTCGTCTTTATTTGTAGGGTAGTTTTTCACGCGAAAGTAACCACAGAAGTCGGTGTAAGAGCCGCGATCCGCTGTCTCTGGATCGGAAATCAGCTCGTAACTCTCATCTAAATTTGTGGCGGGAGTCGAACCGTTTTTATGAGACCACATATTGTCGGCATCGCGACGGTACCAATGAAAGTCGTAGTTAGGAGAGACGACCAATGCAATGAGCGTGTCGTCCTCTTTTTTATTGAATTCGAAAAACTCTGTAGGAATTAAGCCTAAGTCTTTTTCTGCGGCCGCATAAACATCTTCGCACTGAAGATCGGTGTACATTTCGTCGCTGGCTTCACCTGGTTGTGCGAAACTGTTGGTCACTCGATTGGTCGCATAATTATAGCAATTATTTCCGTACTGGATATCTCCATTCCAAAAATCCAGGTCCATCTTCGGGACTTTGAGCTGAGCCGGTTCGGCCTGAGCGATGATGGTGGCAATAAATATAAGACTTTGTACTATGATCAGTTTCAAGATTCCCCCTACTTTAGGGCTGTGACAATAGCTCATTGATAGCGGAAATCCAACGGATATGACCTTGGCCCTTAGGGTTAAGATGTCTTTAGACATCCCATCCGCACGTGCTACACTGGGGCAAATACTAAATTCTAGGATGGATTTATTTTTAAGCCGTTTGTTCTTTGCATCAGTGTTGCTTTCTTGTTTTTGGGGTGTCAGCGCGCCTCGAAAACGTCTTCAAAACTCGTGATTCAAGTTCCCACTGTTTTGGGGAAAGCAATGCCCTCGGGGCGGGACGTGTGTTACGGGGTGAGCGTTACCGCTAGTGATATTCCAATGTTTACAAATAGCTGTAGCCCCTCCTCTGGAATTATTGCAGGATTTGTCAAAGACGGGGATCCGATCGAGCTAGAAGTTCCTGTGGGTAACAACCGCAAAATTGAACTGTTCGTTTACCTTAAGCCTGTCAGAGACTCGGGCCCTTGTCCCAGAATTTCTGCTCCTTTGCCCTCCTCGCTTTTGTATTCGATTTATCGCATCGGCGTCGTCAATTCGGTGAACTTAGTCAACGCTACAGAAGTGATTCCCATCGAAATCGAATTCCCTGGAATCACTCAGCATGTGGTGAAGCAATATAATCTCCCCGTTGCTTGTGCACTTGGTACTGCTCCCTCCGAAGCGAACTCCAGCGGATTCTATGTATCTACGTCCCAACAGACGAGTAGTGCGATCGGTTATAAACTGGAGGCGCGAGTTGGCCAGCCCCTTCCGGCCATCGAAGCCACTGATGGCGCAAATTATTTATTAAAAGGTTCAGTCCGATAGTCATTGGAGACTCTATGAGAAAATATTCTTTGTTTTTTTTAGTTTCGTTTTTTGTAAGTGCGGCTGGAGCCACGCAAAAATTCGCTCAGCATATCAACTTCGATGGCGTTTTGCTAGACCCAAACACGAATGCCCCGATCACCCCCAACCCCGATGTTAAAGTTCAAATCGTGGATCCTTCAGGGAATTGTATTTTATTTGAATCCGATTACGACAATTTAGTTTTGGGAAGTGATGGAAGCTTTTCGATCAAAATAGGCCCTGACGATTCTATCGGAGTGAGAAACACGAGCGTTGATGGGAATCTACCGTGGGAAAGAATATTTCAAAGTGTGGGAGAAATTCGCGCGGCGGGATCCACGGGTTGTGCTTCGGGGTTTAATCCGTTTTCGGCCTCGGGAAATCAGGATCGCAAAATTCGTGTGAGCGTGAATGGAACGGCGTTAAGTCCTTTGTTCTCAATGTCGCCCGCGGCGATGGCCACGGTGGCGCAAACGCTCCAGGGGAAAGAGTTGGCGGATTTTATTCATGCGGACAATAGCGGACACTTTGCCGTGAAGAGTGGCAAAGAAGTTCAGTTCTATAATACTTCGAACAGTAATTTCGTCGCTTTGCGAGCCCCGTCTTCGATCACATCAAATAAGGTCTATGACCTTCCCTCGGCGGATGGCTCCAGTGGACAGGTTCTTACAACGAATGGCTCCGGAGTTTTGTCCTGGACTTCGCCTACGGCCACCGTTTCTGTGGGTGCCGGTGCTATGGGGACACCTTCAATGACGTTTAGTGCGGATACAGACACAGGTTTGTACAACCCTGCGAGCGATGAGATTGGTTTTACCTCAGGTGGTGTACCGAAGATGATTATTAAATCTGACGGAAAAATAGGGATCGGAACAACAAATCCATCTGTGCCGCTGGAAGTTAACGGAGCCGTCAATGCGACTTCATTTTCTGGGAACGGGGCGGGTCTTACCAATTTAAACGCCTCAAATCTATCAAGCGGAACAATACCTGTCGGGAGATTGGGCCAGTCAGGAACTCCAAGTGCGACGACATTTCTGAGAGGAGACAACACATGGCAGACAGTTTCTGGTGGAGCCCCTGCGGGCTCAGCAAATGAAATTCAGTTTCGCCAGAACGCAAGCACCTTTGGAAGTTCACCTGACTTTAGATGGAACGCGGCCAATGGTTCTCTCGAACTAGAGCGAAGTACAACAGACAAATTCCCTCTCATTTCAAGTACACTGAATTACTCCGGACCTTCAGCCGGAGGTGCTTTCGCGATTCGAGGTTTTGCAACTTCTACAGGCGCCACTCCGCAAATTTTTTCCGGAGTATACGGCTTACTTCAGTTAGAAAGCGGCGGTGACCCATTCAATGCGGGTGGAGTTTTTCATTCAAAAAAGGCAAGTGGCAGCGGGACTACATCCATCACATCAGCTCTTGTTGGAGCTGTAGAGCACTCAGGAGGAACCACAACAAATATCGCTGCAGGACGTTTTTTTTACGTGTCTGGGGCTGGAAATGTCGATGCATACGGAGTTCATATCGGTAATGTCATGGGCACAAACAAGTGGTCCCTTTATTCTACGGATAGTTCAGCCCCAAGCTTTTTTGCAGGCAATGTTGGTGTCGGAACTACTGATCCCTCTCAGAAACTCCACGTCGTTGGTAATCTTCGAGTGCAAGGTTCAATAGATTGTACGCTTGGAAATGGTTCTGGTGGAACGAACTGTTCTTCTGATATTCGTCTCAAAACAAACGTACAAGAGATTGAAAATCCATTACAAAAAATCTTATCTCTACGAGGAGTTGAGTTTGATTGGAATGAAAAATCTCAAAGTCCAGGTGATCATGCAATTGGTGTGGTTGCTCAAGATGTTGAGAAGGTGTTCCCGACGGCCGTCATTGATGATCCAAACTCGGGCTACAAGAAGGTCGATTACGCCGCTCTCGTTGCTCCTGTCATCCAAGCCTTTAAAGAGATAAACACACGTATTACAGAGCTTTCCAAAGTTTTTGAGAGGGACTCAAGGGAGATTACCTTGGTTAAAGCTGAAAACGCGCTGCTTAAAGCCCGCGCCGACAAATCAGAGGCCGATGCAGCGAAACAAAAGCGTGAAAACGCTGAGATCAAAGCTCGTCTCGACAAAATCGAGAAGATGCTCAACTCAAAATGAGCTCGCAGACGGCTGATGAATAACAGTGGGCCCGACCTAGGGTCGGGGTTCTAATTATTACAGCTCACGAATCACTTGGTCGGCGTTGGCGATGGATCTGTTCATGTCGACCATTAGCGCTTGAATGTCTTTTTCGATGCGAACAGATTCTTTCTTGAGAGAGCCCACGGCTTTCGCGTTGAGGTTGTGTTTGAGGTAGAGCACCTGGTCCTTAAACTTCGTAAGGACAGGTTTCATTTTCGCCTCCGACGTCTTTAGACTTTTATGGAGTTCCTGATACTTGGCTTTGGTTTCATCGAGAGAGGCTTTACTTTTCGTGCGAAGATCGGCAGTGCTGATCTGTGAAATCTCTTTGGACCATTCTTCAAAAAGATCACCGGCCACGGTTTCCATCTTTTGGATGCTGCCTTTCACGTCGTTCACTCGAGCCTCGGTGCTTCGATAAGAGGAGTTGAGAGAGTTGTAGCTCTTTTCTAAATTGCCACCGTCGAAACTATAGACTTCTTTAAGTTTGGTGAGAGCGTCCTTAAACGCTTCGCCCGTTTCTTCTTGATCTTCTTTAGCGTTTGCGACTTCGCGTTTAAACAAGTCCCTTTTTTCCACGCCGACCACTTCCCATGCCGAGTATTTCGCATTGCGAGCGACTTTGTTCACAGCACTTTGGCAAGCGACGAGAAAAAAACCTGTCAACGGAATAAATAACAACAATTTCACCAAGGCCTCCTTGTGGATTTTTATTTTGAACATATATTCAGAGATGTGACAACCGCGGAGGATGCAACTATGGCTCAGGGTATAACGGATCTCAAAAAACTTTCTGAATTTCTTGATACAAAATATCGTCTGCCGGGAGGATTTCGAATCGGTTGGGACGGGATCATTGGCTTTATTCCTGGCTTAGGAGATCTTGTCAGCAACATTCTCTCCTCCTACATTATGGCTCGCGCGGCGATGGTCGGAGCTCCCCCCGCTGTGATTCTGCGAATGGGGATCAATGTTCTCATCGATAACGTCGTTGATATCGTTCCTATCTTTGGAAACTTCTTTGATATTTTTTGGAAGTCGAATACACGAAACGTTGCGCTGGTTGAGAAGTATATGAACAATCCCCGCGGTGTGAATCGTTCCTCCAAGTGGATGGTGTTTGCGACTTTAGTCTTTATTCTCGGACTATTGGCAGCGAGTGTGGGTGTGGTTGTTCTGATCACTCTGAAGGTCTTAGAATACGTGATGCAATCTCAGGGGTGGTAACTTCGGCTGTTTAGGCCCGCCCATCGTCAGAGAAGATTCTCGATGAGAGCTGAATTCCTCATCGGATCAGAGGGAAATCTGGTCATCGGTCTAGCGTTAATTTCGCTTAACAAACCGATATTATATTGTGAATTTACTTAGATTTTCCATATTTCTTAAACGTTTTGGTCAGCTGTTGGTTCAGCTGTCGATCGTCGCAGTGACGTTGTCGTGCTCCAAAGACGACAGCCAGTTTTATTATGGGATTCTCGATGTCCAAACTCCTAAGCTTGTGATCGCGAGCAATCAAGCGGGAAGTACTGCGCTGGTCATGTACGATCTGCAGGGGAACTTTTTGCGAGTTCTTGAAGACTATTCCTCCAGTGTGCTCACACCGAGAGGAATGGCGGCGATTGATCCGCTCAATCTCTTTGTAGCTATTGATGGGGGTACGAGCGATATCATCCAGCGCGTAAATGTGGTGGATGGGCCTGTGCAAACTATCGCCGACTCCAATATTAATGGAAACATTTTTCAGATGCGCCGACATCCCACTCACGGAAACTTCGTCATCGAAACAGCCACCATCGAATCTTTTACCGATGATGGACGAAGAATTGGAGCGCCCCGAATCACGGCAACGGTTCCCGGCTGTGGTCTCACGACTCCTCGGGGCATGGCCTTTACTCAGCAAGGCAACCTGGCCGTGGTCGATACGGGCACTGATGATTTAGTGATCTTCAATGTGACAAATCCGGCGGCCACAACTTGTGTTGTGGCGAACACGACTTTTGGAAACGTGGATCCCGTCGCAGTTCTTGCGCATTCCGATGGGTTCCTTTACGTGGCCACAACGGGAGATGATCGAATCTATCGTTTTAACGGAAACGGTGTGGGTGCACCCGTAACCATCTTTAATAACATCGCTCTGATCAATAATCCTCAAGCCCTCCTCGAGATGCCGGATGGAAGTATTCTCGTGGCTTCAGAGGGAACTAATAATATCGTTCGTATCCTCACGGATGGGACTTACGTCAATGGAATTCCGTTCATCTTTGATCTCTACACGAACTCTATTAGTGACATGATTCTCCTGCAGGAGACCCAGTGAAATTTTTAATCTTCCTGAGTCTGATTTTACTTTCCGCACTCCCGGCTCAAGCCTGGGATTTAGATCTTGCGGCGGGGTACAATATGCTCGAAATCGAAAATTTCGATGGTTCTAAGGCGTTCTCCAACGGTTTTTCTGGCCAACTTGGTGCACATTACTCTTTGGTTCAGCGGGAAAAGTTTCGTTTTGGAATTCGCGCTTTGGGTGAGTACTCCGAGATGAAGAACGACGCGAACAACTCGCTCGCCCAAGAGCAAACTCGTCTCTTCACCGTGGGTGCAGGCGTAGAGATGCGCATTCATCGGTTTTTCCTGGGAGTTCTGTACACATATAATCGGCCAGAGATCCGTATCAGCGGCGTTCTCAATAATTCCGAAAGGTATTCGTTTTATTCTCCTCATGTTGAGCTCGGTTATGAGCTTGAGCTGTCTCACTCGGCGCTTCGGCTGTATTACCGTCGAACGGACACAGAGATTCCCCGAGCCGATACCGGATTCGCCTCCGACTCCAGCTACACCAGCCATGGCTTTTTTCTAGGTCTTCGATTTCATCTGGGAAGTCCGGCTCCGGCCGCGAACACCTACGAAAGCTCCTATTCCTCGGATTATATGCCTTCCACTCAAAGTACCAGTGGCGAAAGCTCGTTTTATAGTACTCCGTCTGTGGATCATAGCCGGCGAAATTCCTTTAGACCTCGGCCCTCAACTCGTCTATCCTACTAGGGATGAATTCACACAAGCCCATTTTATTTTTTGACGGTGTTTGCAATCTCTGCAACGGTGTTGTCGACGTTTTGGTTCGATACGATTCTCAAGGGAAGCTGATGTTCGCTTCATTGCAAGGAAAGACGGCCCAGGAGTATCTCCCGGAAGCTCACCGGTCCAATTTAGAAAGTGTTGTTCTCTACGATCAAGGACGCTGCTACGTTCGTTCTGCCGCTGTTCGAAGAGTGCTCGTTCATCTCGGTGGGCCATGGAAACTATTTTTGGGATTTTATATTCTGCCGGAATTCATTCTGGATTTTATTTACAAATGGATCGCTCGTCACCGATATCATCTGTTTGGTAAAAAACAAACCTGCCGCGTGCCCAGTGCTGAAGAGCGCGCGCGATTTTTAGATTAGCGAATATTTAAAGCTTCGACGAATTTTGCCGCCAACTGGTGAGCCTCTTTTTCAAGGGGCTGATCTTTGTACCAACGCCCACCCACTTTTCCCATCAGCTGGTAAGCCACAGGACCGCTATTGTAATAGCGAATATTTTCGTCATAGGCGGCGGGGGTGTCGTGCTGGAGACCGTGGATGATCTCCTGAGCGAGAACGGCGATAAAATAACGTTGAAACTCGGCGTCGGTAGTGATCGCTTTTACCGATTTAAAATCATTGTAATCAAAAGTAATGACGCGATCTTTGGGACTAAAGTGAGCTGTAACTCCGGACAACTGTATATCGCTTGCGACCTGTACAGATATGGGTGTCGATGCGAGGTTATAATCGAGGACAGTGTTCACGAGTGTCTGACTCAAAGCCTTGAGAGTCTCCGGGGATGTCATATCAATTTTATTTTTAACAAAATACTGACTCTGCTTTAAATCCTGAGCCACACGCTCAAGAAGAGCTTCTAACTTTTTAAGGAAGGGCGCTGGAGTCGGCGCATAGAGTGATGGATCTCTTAAAATGTGTCGCGACTGATTCGAAGGCTGACCCCACGAGATAGGCTTTCCGACGAGCGAAATTGATATCGTAGTGCCTTCAAGAATGTAATAGTTTTTTGCACCTTCGGGTCCTAAGGATGAGCCCTGAGCCGTATTGATCGCAAAAGTGACCGACGTGGTACCGATCGCGACAAGCCACGGCCAGTTTTTTTGTTCAACGAAGAGTTGGACTAAACTCGGAATGATCGTGCTTCGAATTTTGTCCGTGGTTTTTTCGCTGAGTTCGGAAACGGAGTAGGCCAGGGCCAAGAGCTTAAGCAGGCGTGTTTCATTGTCCGAATCCACCGAAAGTATGTCGATGTGTTCGTTTTTATTTTTTTGAGACACGGTGAAGATTCCAGAATTTAAAACGGCCTCGAGATTTTTCAACAGATCAAAGTTTAAATAGGGAGAGAGAGCAGCCAGCACATACTCAGTGCTTTTGGCCCCAAAGTAGATCTGAAATTCGGTGAGAGAGACTTCTTTGTCGTTAGCCTCGTAGGCGGTGAGTTGCAAATCTCCATCGTCTCCGACCACTTGAGTGCTAGGAGTTGCGTTGAGATATTTTTGAGTGGCCTGACTCATTTCGCAAACCACGTGATTGGCTTCGTCGGGAGAGATGGATTTATCTTTATTAGCATCGACCGTTTGTTCGAGCCAGTATTCAAAGTGCTCGGGGACGTGTGTCGTATCGCCGTCAAAAAGGAGTTTTAAAAATCCATCGTAGGTTATCGATTGAGTGATCCGTTGGTCACAAGTTAACGAAATCACTTGAGATGGCGGTAATGCCATGGCGAAATTAAAAGAAAAAACGAGAAAGACAAATGATAGCGATCGACCCACAAAACCCCTTTTGGCCCCCGGGTTGGCAATATAAGGGATTTCGACGGGATGCCGCTACAAAATAAGGCTAAATGATAACTTCTTCAGGGAGTGCATGGTGATTGTACGTGGACGCCATACTCATGCCATAGGCCCCGGCGTCCATCAAGGCGAGCCAATCGCCCTCTTTGGGAGTGGCCATGGCTCGATCGGCTCCTAAGACATCCGAAGATTCGCAGATCGGTCCCACCACATCAAAGTTTTTCATCGCCCCCTTCAGCTGAGGCTTCAACGGAAGAATACGATGGTGAGCTTTATAAAGAGACGGCCGCATGATGTGATTCATTCCCGAATTAACGACGATAAAGTTTTTAAAACCATTATCTTTAATATATTCCACGCGAGTGCAGAGAATGCCTGAACGTCCCACAAGAATTCGACCGGGTTCGGTCAAAAGCTGTCCCGGAAATTGACTGAGTAAACTCTGAAGGCCTTCCCCATAAGTTTTTAGAAACGCCAATTCGTCGCTTTCATCTTCACTCAAATAATTGATACCGACGCCGCCGCCAATGTCTAAATTTTTTAAGGGAACCCCTTGGCGAACCAGGGATTCGTAAGTGGTCAGTAAAGATTTTGCCGAATCCATCATCGGGGAGATTTCGCGAATTTGCGACCCGATGTGAGCACTTATCCCTTGAAGCTCGAGCCACGGTTGATTTTTTTTAATGATCTGCAGAGCTTTTTTAATTTGCTCCTCAGGAATCCCGAATTTATTTTCGCGAAAGCCCGTGGTTATATACGGGTGTGTGTCGACTTTGATGTTGGGATTCAAACGGATGCCTAGGCGCACTTTCTTTTGAAGCTCAGTGGCGATTTCGCCAATGCGAGAAACTTCCGACAAGCTCTCAACGTTGATCTGATAAATGTCCTGCTCGATGGCCTGGCGAATTTCGGTTTTACTCTTACCTACACCCGAAAAAATAATATCGGACGGCGCAAAGCCGTGCTTCAACGCCCAGTTCATTTCCCCGCCGGAGACCACGTCGGCTCCGATTCCATTTTTTTTGAAGAGATCAAGGATCTTCGGGTGCGAATTGGCCTTGAGCGCATAATGAATTTTATTTTTGAGAGGACCCAGGCTAGATTTGAGCGCATTGATTTTGTTCTGGATGGAATCGAGAGAGTAAATATAAAAGCCGTGATCACGTCCCTCCGTCAGAGAATGGAGTTCAACAGCAGTTCCGTCGGCTTTTCGCGCGCAGAGAGAATTTTCTTTATAAAAATAAGAGGAGGTCATCATTTATCGAGACCGAACTCCGTATGAAGACCTTTTACCGCGTCCTCAAGGCGAGTTCTTGCGACCACGGCACTCATTTTAATGTCCGAGGTGGTCACCATTTGAATATCGACGTTGTGCTTTTTAAAAACATCAAAAAAGCGCGCGGCGACGCCGGGGTGAGAGAGCATCCCTACACCAACGATAGAGACTTTGGCCGCATCTTGCACCACTTTGAGAGTGGCTTCGCGAGTGGCCACGTCTTCGAGCACCGCTTTGGCATTGGTTAAATCTTCGTCGGGGACTGAGAAAGCAATACGTTGGCCGACAGCGCCCTTTGATTGCGAAATAATATCGATGACGATGTCTTTATCCGCTAACTTTTTAAAAAGGTCGGCGAGGAAAGCCACTCCTTCGGGAACAGGTTCAGCACTGAGCACAACAATTTTAGCATCGTGGGTGATTGCGGATACGACGGGGGCTTCCATAGTAGTATTCTCCTCTTTGATCCAAGTCCCTTCCGTTTGCGTAAAGGTGGATCTCACGTGAATGGGAACTTTGTATTTAGCGCCGATTTCGACGCAGCGAAAGTGAAGAACTTTTGAGCCGAGAGCGGCCATCTCCATCATTTCGTCATAGGTTAAACTTTGAATTTTTTGAGCCGTAGGAACCACGCGAGGATCGGCGGTGTATACGCCATCAACGTCGGTGAAGATTTCGCAGTCCAC